>DASVVZ010000571.1:0-7312 GCA_036389875.1 Pyrinomonadaceae bacterium | reverse complement strand
CTGCTTTGAAGACAGTGGCCGACCGTCTGGAAGGCTCGAATATTCGCGTCGCCGCGCAGAACTGTTCGACTGAAACCAAGCACGGCGCGCATACGGGCGAAGTGGCGGCAGACATGCTGCGCGATGTCGGTGCGACGCACGTTATCGTCGGACATTCCGAGCGACGGCAGTTTTATTGCGAGACGGATTCGTTCGTCCAACGCAAGACGCAAGCGGCGCTGGCGGCGGGTCTAAACGTCATCGTGTGCATCGGCGAGACGCTCGAACAGCGCGAAGTGGGGACGGCGGAATCGGTCGTGCGCGGGCAGTTGGAGGGCGGCTTGCAGGGTTTGACAACCTCCGACCTCGACCGTATCATGCTTGCCTACGAGCCGGTCTGGGCTATCGGCACCGGGCTTACCGCGACGCCGGAGCAAGCGCAGGAAATGCATGCGTTTGTCCGGCGCGTTTTCGCGGAGAGACACAGCGGGCAGGCGAGCGAGCAGTTGCGTA
This sequence comes from Pyrinomonadaceae bacterium, assembly GCA_036389875.1. Classification (GTDB taxonomy): domain Bacteria; phylum Acidobacteriota; class Blastocatellia; order Pyrinomonadales; family Pyrinomonadaceae; genus JACVRN01. Next base: position 6,820 of record DASVVZ010000571.1, on the reverse strand, counting down.
TCCTCTACGGCGGCTCGGTCAAACCCGACAACATCGCGGGACTCATGCGACAGCCCGATGTAGACGGCGCGCTCGTCGGCGGCGCAAGCCTCGACGCCGAAACTTTCGCACAGATAGTTCACTACAACAGGCAGTAGAGAATCGAGGAATAGAAGTTTGCTGACTTACGTTTTATACAGCTTATTCATTTTGGCGTGCTTGGTGCTGGTGCTCTCCGTGTTGTTGCAGCCGGGCAAGGCCGACGCGGGTGCGCTCTTTACTAGTTCCGTATCGAGCACCGCCTTCGGGCCGCGCGGCACGCAAACCATTCTGGCGAAAATCACGATTGTCGCGGCCATCACTTTTATGCTGACGGCGATGGCGATTTCGCTCAACGTCGGCGGCACGCGCTCAGTGCTTCAGACGACGGACGAACCACCCGTCTCGCAACAACCGCAAGCGACGCCCGCCACGACGCCTTCAACCGACCCCGCTCCCGCGCAAACGGGCGACGGAGCCGGAGGCGCAACGACAGCACCAGCGTCAGACGCCAATGCGGCAAACACGAACGCTGCGAACACGAACGCTGCGAACACCAATGCCGCGAACGCCTCAAACGCTAATGCGGCAACCGCGCCCGCGACGGCGAGTCCGCAAGCCTCGCCCGCGAGATAGTAGGGAAGCGTCGTGGCTTCGGCTGACAAGATGCGAGCGTCTGTGTTAGCCTTATCTTCATCAATTGACAACCGAGCCGAAGTGGCGGAACTGGTAGACGCGCACGTTTGAGGGGCGTGTGAGGAAACTCGTGGGGGTTCGAGTCCCCCCTTCGGCATGAAGTTATATTTGAAAGACCGCGCGTGACGCGGTTTTTCTATTTTCCGGCTCGCGTTGTAAACGCTTAGAGTTTAGCCGCAGTCCGCAGTCGTCTCAGCTTCGATAACAGAGCGGAATCTGATACCCTTGAGGCCAGGTAGAGAAGGGAAGTTTTCGGAAAGCCCATGCCCCGGGGAGCTTTACCGCACATCGCCTACGGCTTCTTTACAGGTATTTATCAAATTGGAACTTCGATGAGCAAGACCATATCTTCCGCCCCTTCGTTCTGGAATCGAATCACACTTGTTTTCGCGTGCGCCATTCTACTGCTGCTGACGGCTGCGGGCGCTCGGGCGCAGTTAACCAATGTTGACCAGCCGACGCCTGTTACCTCCAACAAAGTCGCCGGAGAAATCTCTGCGCGCGACATAGGCGATTCGCGACTGACCCGCCACTTCTATATTTTGACGGGCACGCCGGGCGACCTCATGGTGACGGTCGAGAGCCGTAATCTGAACGGCGACGTTGACCTCTTTCAGGCGGGCTCGCTCAGGCCGCTGGCAAAGGTGAGCATCTACGCGGGCCAGCTTTCCACGAACACTTCTAAGAGCGTCTATCTGCGCCAGCGCGAGACCCTGATTCTGCGCGTCGAAGCTCGCACGCCGAATGATGACAAGGGCGAGTATCGCATAACTTTCAGCGGCGGCTTTGAGGCCATGGCCGCTCCGGCCGGGCAACCGGATACAGACTCCGCGACAGAGCAGTCGACTCTGGCCGCGCGCCGCGACAAGGGCACCAGGCGGGTCTCTTCAGTGGGCGCTCGTATAGAGGAGCCCGCAAGTGCCGCTGCGTCCGAGACGGCGAGCGAAAGAACCGCAGATTCCGGGAATGCCGCAAACAACCGCTCAGGCGATAACGGCGCAACCACGACCTCGCCCGAGCCTGTGACTACGGCCAGAACTCAGCGACCCCCCGCCGCGCGCGGCAATCGTCGCCGTCGCGGGCGCGCTACGCCTACAAGGCCGCCCGAAACCGCCACGCAGAATAGCGCTGAGCCCACGACGGCGGGCGAGCCTCCGCCCGCCATCGTCGCTCGACCGACGGGAATAGAGGCTGGCGCAAAGCTTGTCATTGAGACGCGCGACGGTATGAGGGTCGAGCGGTACATGAACACAGTGCGCCGCGTGACCATTGAGAATGGCCAGATTGTAGTCTTCATGAGGGACGGCAAAATCACTCGTCATCCGATGTCGAGCGTCACTCGCATGGCCATAGAGCCTTAATAAAGAGATAGAGCGCGAAGCAGCACGAAAAGGCACGGAGAAGCGATAATCTTCTCCGTGCCTTTTCGTGCTGCTTTGTAGTTAAAGCTCTATTTTACTGGCGGGGCGCTTGCTGGCCGGAAAGCTCCTGAAGCTGCGAGCGCATGCGCGGGAGGTCTGCGTTATTCGGGTTCACCTTCTCAAGCCGTGCAATCATCTCCTGCGCCTCTTTGGCCTGCCCCTTCTTGGTGTAGGCTATGACGATGTTGTGAAGCGACTGCTCGTGCTCCGGGTTCAGCTCCAGGGAGCGGCGATACTCTTTAATCGCTCGGTCAAAATCGGGCGGCGTGCGAGCCATGAAGGTAGTTCCCAAATCCGTCCGCACGTTTACATCTTTGGCGTTCTTCGTGAGCGCGCTCGTGTACCACTGCTCGGCCAATTCGTATTTGCCAGTCTCAAAGTATGCGTTGCCCAGGTTGACGATTGTTTCGTAATCGTCCGGCTTGAGCTTGTTGGCCTTGAGCCAGTAATCAACCGCCTGGTCAAAGCGCTGGATGCGGTAGAACATTTCGCCCGCAGCTTTCTGCGCTTCGAAATTGTCCGGCTCATTTTTGGCCTTATCAATCGCGGCCTGCACGCCCGGCATAGCTCCCTGCTGCGCGGAGCCCTGTTGGTCTGCCACGCCGTTTGAAGGAATCTGCGGGTGGTCCGGCGGAAGATTGCCCTGCGCGTTTGCTGGGGCCGTAGCCGGCCGCGGCTTCATGCCCTGCTGGTTGGCGTTGTTGGCGAACATGAAGCCTATGATAAAGCCTAACAGCACGCCTATGACTGAGAACAGAACGTTGTCTTTACTCATTACGTTTGACTGAAGGCCGCTCCTTAAGCGTAAGAGTGTAGGCCGGGAAGAAGATAACTGACTCCCAGGTAAGTGAATATCACCAGCAGGAAGCCTATGATGGCGAAATACGCGCTCGACCTGCCCTTCCAGCCACGGCTGATTCTGGTATGCAGGAATGCCGCATAGGTGAGCCACGCTACAAGCGCCCCAGTCTCTTTGGAATCCCATCCCCAGTACCTTCCCCACGATTCGTTGGCCCAGACCGCTCCCGTTATCAGCAGCATCGCAAGTCCGGCGAATGCAACGGAGCCGGTCTTGTACATCAGAGAATCCAGTCTCTCTTTGGACGGAAGAGCGGCCCGTAGCTTCTCTGTCCTGAAGCTGAAGAGAATGACAAATAGGGTTGCTGCAAAGGCCGTGATTAACGCTGCCAGCTCGACCGGGTTGGCGTTTGTGCTGAGGAAGAGCTTCGGGCCGTTCATTTGTAGAAACTCCCGCGCGGCCATCTCAAGCCTGTCTGCGGGAACCTGCGCTATCTCGGCCGGCTTCAGGCCCTGCTGCTCGGCTATCCACTGGCCGAGGCGCTGGTAGCCGAGCGGATCGCTCGCCAGTTGCTCCTGAAGGCGCGGCAAAACATCCTTGATAGTCTTTATCTGCGAAACCAGCAGCGCTATGGCGGAAGCCTGCGTCACCAGCGAGAGCTTCAAAAGTCTGTGGCCCCAGACGCACGCCGCCTCGCTCTTCTTCGAAAGATACGTCCAGAATAGAATCATCACCGCAACGAGCAGCAGGCCGGAGATGACCAGCGCCGGGCCTACCATTGGGATTTCTACGCGAAGAGGAATCGGCCTTCGCCCTCCGGAAGGCGTCTGCATAAAAGTAGAAGCGCCGTAGGCAAAGGTCGAGAAGACCGAGAAGCGGCTGACCGTGGCGAAAACAGCGATCGAAAAGATGCTCGACCAGATGGCCATGGCTTCCGTCTTGATGCCGTCTTTAAGTAAATAGATGACGGCCACGGCGAAGCACACCAGCGCCACTCCGTAAGAGAGAGAGGCGACGCCCACGTGAATCGGCCTCCAGTATGAATCCAGTATCGGCGGCAGGTCTACGAACTCGCTGCCTATGAAGCGCGCCAGCAAGAGAATCAGCGAGGCAAGGGGCAGAGAGATTGCTCCCAGGAATCTGAAATTCTTCCGGTGAGCAATCAGCAGAGTAGTGATTCCGGCTCCAAAGGCGAACGCTAAACTTAAATCATAGAGGTTAGCAAACGGAATGTAGCGGAAGAACCAGGGCATCTGCTCGGGGCCGTATCCGTTGCGCTGTAAGATTGCAAGCTCTCTGTCGTGGGCGGCCAGCCAGCGCACGCCCCAGCTGGAGAGATTGAAGAAGACGCCTGCCGTTGCAGTCCATAATCCAATCTTCTGAGCCATCTCGGAAGGAGCGTACAGATTCATCAGGTAGAAGGTGGCGGCCGTCAGATAGCAGGCCAGTGCGAGCATCATCAATGCTCCGTCCGAGATAAAGCCGCCGCCGCCCATCCTCCATCGCAGTAGAACAATAAGTATAGAGCCGCCTACGGCGAGCATGGCCGGGACGTATCCAACCCAGGATGTTTTCAGCTCCACACCCGTAGCATGCTTTGCATGTTTCACAACTTCACTCATGATTGCTCTCCCTCGACTGCCGGCCGGCCCTCGATTTCGTTGACCAGCCTTTTAAATCTATCCTCGAATCCCAGCTTGTTCCTGTTGGTATTGCCGCCCAAGAAGAGGTCGAATCCTTTGCCGTCGGCTCTCTCTTCGACTACCGACCAGACTCTCTGGTGCGAGAAGAAGAAGACGGCGCCGAGCGTCAGTATGAGCAGCGTCCCTCCCGCGTAGAAAGGCCACTTGCCCGGGTCTTTCTGTATAGAGAGGACGTGCGCGTACGGAACTTTCTCGAAATCCATCATGCGGAATTTGTAGCCGCCCACGGGCGCACCAACGGGCGCTCCCGAAGGCAACTCTGCGGCGAAAGCAAACGCCTGTAGCTGCTGGCCCGAAGGCGTGACGAGCTTCAACACGGCAGCAGGATTGTTGTAATCGTCCGAATTCGTACCCGGCTTGCCGTTGATGATGCGAAAGTCCGGGAAAAATTCGACGAAGTTTATTCGCGTCCCGTCTGCAAGCTGAGCCGAGCCGTTGCGGTCTATGCTGATTTCCTCAGCGGAGCCGTCCGTTTTGGTTACAAGAAGCTTTATGCTGCGAGCGCTGCCCTGGGCTATGAAGCTGGCCTGGAAGAATCTGTAGCCCCTGTAATCGAGCGGGTTGTTCAGATGTACCAGACCCTCGCGCGTGCCCGTCTCGTCCGTAATCTGAATCCTGGTCAGCCAATCAATGGTGTTGTTAGCCATGATTGAGCCGTCCTTGTGTATCAGCTTCTGCTGAATATCGGTGCAGGTAATTGTGAAGGGAAGGCCGACTGGCACGCGCGCCACTTCGTCCAGATTGAATTTGAGATTCGTCATCTGGTTCGTGCTCAGGCCGGGCGTGAGCATCATCTGGCCTTCCTGGCTGAACTGCGCCGTCAGGAACCCGCCGAGAAAGATTGTCAGAAGCGCGACGTGTACTGCGTAAGCTCCAAGGCGATTCCACGCGCCGCGCTCGCCGAAGACGTATATTCGGCCCTGCTTCTCCGTCACGGTGGGTCGAAGCCCTACGGCGCGAAACGCCCGGCTGACACGCTCGGTAAGCTCTGCGCCCGTCCCCGCTTCGACCTCTATCTTTGCGTGCTGCTGCTGGCTCTCAAGAAACTTATGACCCGCCTCAAGCTTCTTGTGCCTGAAGAAGCGCCAGGCGGTCGGAAACCTGTCTATGGAGGCCAGAACTATGTTGAGCGAGAGAACCAGTAGCAGCAGGTTGAAGTACCACGCGTGGTAGATGTCGAAGAAGCCCAGAGTTCCGTAGAGCAATTTCTGTGACGGCTGCAATTCGGCGTAGTACTTATCAAAGCCATCCACGTTCTGCTGCATGATGAGCATCCCTATCATGCTCAGCGCGACTGCTATGATGAGCAGTATGACGCCGAAGCGTACGGAACTCAGCAGCCCTATGAACCTGGACAGGGCAAGCGAAAGACTCAACCCCTCTTTTTTAGAGGCGGCGACAGGGGGAGTCTGTATGGCAGTTTCGTTTTTAGTCTCTTCTATGGCAGACATTCGTATGTAACTTGAGTTGAGATGAATGCGACGAAAGTAAAGGCGCTGAAACTGCCGCGTGTAAATCCAGAACCAACCGGCGGCAATCGGACGCGCGAATCAAAAACTTAGTAAGGCTAATGATAACTGAGAGCCGCAAGAGAAGGCAAAAGTAAAAACAGGTGCGGGGTGCCGTGTATCAGGCGAGGGGGAAAGAAAGAGAGCTGATTTTATTTTCCCCGTCGTTTGATACCCGGCACCCAGCACCTTTTTCTTTTGCCTTTCCCCGTCTTTGCGGTTAAATTGTGGGCGCAATCTGGAATGCTTGCGGCCTGCCTGGCCCGTCCGGCTGCTTTAATGAAGACAAATCGTCCCTCCCGTAAAAATCCCGCACGTTTGAGGACTGAGCGTCCAGTCTATCCTTTTGCCGCGATTGTAGGTCAGGAGGAGATGAAGCTCGGCCTGCTGCTGAACGTGATAGACCCGCGCATAGGCGGCGTGCTCATCATGGGCCATCGCGGGACGGGGAAATCCACAGCCGTTCGCGCGCTGGCGGACCTTCTGCCTGCGGCCTGGCGCGTGCGCGGGTGTCTTTACGGCTGCGACCCGCTGGACGAAGAGAATCTTTGCGCCGATTGCGCCGGGCTAACAGAGCGCGGGGAGAAGCTGGTTAAAGAGCGCTTTCGTGTCCCCGTAGTAGACCTTCCGCTCGGCGCGACCGAAGACCGAGTGAGCGGAGCCATCAACGTAGAG
>DASVVZ010000570.1:0-14150 GCA_036389875.1 Pyrinomonadaceae bacterium | reverse complement strand
GCTTCTCCCCAGGCTCTCCGTTCAAACCAGCTTGGAGCGTTGAAAGGAGAACGCCTATGTCGAAGTCTGCCCACCCGTTGGATAACATCAACATCACGTCGCCTTGCACAGCCGACTGGGATTCTATGGTTGGTAATGAATCGGTGCGCTTCTGCGAACACTGTAATCACAATGTGCATAACATCTCGGAGATACGAGCCGCTGATGCCCTGCGGCTTGTCAGAAGCTCTAAAGGCCGTTTGTGTGTCAGATATGTTCGCTTTGATGATGCGGCAATCAGAACATCGGCTTCCTATCCTCAGCTCCACTCAATCACAAGACGAGCATCGCGAATTGCAGCCGGGGCCTTCGGCGCGGCTCTAAGCCTATCGGCAAGCGTGGTTCAGGCATGGCCCCTGTCGCCAGTTTTTGAGCCCGGCACAAGTGGCTATGAATGGACACTTAAGGCAAGAACTATGTTGGGTATCTTGGGTATCACCGAGCTAGTTGGAATCGTTCAAGACTCGCAAGGCGCAGTCATACCTGGCGCTACTGTTACCCTCATCAACGACACAACAAAGGATGAGCTTAAGACGACTTCAAACGATAAAGGCGAGTATCGGTTTTCATCCCTCCTTGCGGGAACTTACAGGCTCGTCGTAGAGTCCCCAGGCTTCATGACGCTCAATGTGACTGACATCGTCTTACAGGAGTCGGGCGAACAGCGTATGGATGTCAGTCTCGAAGTCGGACAGGTTACGATGGGCATGGTTGCGATTACTGAACCTGCTGAGCCGCTTGTTAAAGCCGCCTACGCCGAAGACGCTGAGGAGATAAAGAAACTGCTTGCGTCCGGGGCGGATACGGACGTAGTAGATAAGAACCACGACGCTACAGCTCTGGCCGTAGCTGTCGGCAGAGGGAACCTACAGATTGTAAGAATGCTCCTTAAAGCCGGGGCCGATCCAAATAAAGTGAACGGCAGCGGCCAGACGGCGCTTATGAATCTGTCTGAGAGCAGCACGGCGAGTATCATAAAGGATTTACTGGCGGCGCGCGCCAATATAGAAGCCCGCGACGAGAACGGTGGATCAGCGCTGATGGCCGCCGCGCGAATTAATAATGTAGAACTCTTGAAAACGCTTCTGAGTCAGGGGGCGAAGGTAAACGAGCGGAACGAAGAAGGGCAGACGGCTCTCATGCTGGCCGCAAAAGATGGATACATTGAAAACGTCAAAGCTTTAATCGAGGCGTTCGCTGATGTCAATATCAAGGACGACGACGACTGGACAGCTCTAAGGTACGCCAGAGATGGCGAGCATGAAGAGGTAGTTGAGCTGCTCAAATCCTACGGAGCCATCGAGTAATGATGAAGTCGGGGCTGCCACGAAGAGGCTCATACCGGCACTCGTGTTGTAAGCAGGCCAGGCTTGGGCAGCCCTCAGGTGAAGCAGGTTGAGCGAGATTCGTTGGAAAGATGCTTGAAACCCCCGGCCAGGGTTACGTAGAAGCGCGATTCGCTCGTTCGCGATGGTTCTAATAGTTTGTCTCTCATCTACTGTGGGCAAGATGGTAACGCCGGGCAGGGGCGTAGCCCCGCCGGCCTTCTCATCTGCGCGGACTCTCCCATAGAGTCTGCCGCCTGAGCCTGCGGCCGGTAAATTTCGCAGGAGCTCCATATCTTCTTTTGCCTCATCATTAGGGAAGCGAGTTGTGCGAGTGCGAATGCCTGCGGATAATTCTTTAGGGGGTTTGAGTTGCCGTAAACGTAAACCAGATACTTCCGCCCTCTATATAGCCAGTAAAGGGATTTTCTTAAATCTCCGGCCGGGTTACCTGAGCTGGAGTTTATTGGAGTCCATTTAGTAATATCGCGGGTCTTTGGTAGAATCGAGCACCCCTGACTGAATCATCTTCAGTCCAACTCACATAATAAAAGGAACGAATAAATCGTGAATCACAAAATAGCTTCCACACTATTGCAATCACTCCTGGCAATCGTTTTTGCCGTAGCGGCCTCGTGCAGTGCTTACGCGCAATCGTCCGACCCTAACTGGAAGCCGGTTCAGTTGAAACTGCCCGCCGGTTATATGCCCGCGGATTTTCCTGAAAAAAGGGCGGGGAAATTGATGCTTAATCCAAACAGGCCAGCCGGAATGTTCATTGTTTATCCAAAGGAAGGCGAGGGTGCCGACGTTTTGCCTGGCCTGCTTAAAACTATGGCGGCAGAAATGTTTTTCCATAAGACTAAAACTCCAATTACATGGAGTTCAGTTGTTTTACCGGCTCATGATGGGATAGAGAATGAAACCGGGATACTCTATTCGACTTCTGACGATAAACTGGAAGTGCAGTTGGCTGTATATGCTCGCACAATAGGAGCGACGAAAGTCCTGTACGGGTATTACGGCATGAGGCATAAAGGCAAGCCGAAAAAAGATGACGCGGCTTTTATGGATTCATCAGGCAAAGGCGTTGAAGACTTTGACAGGCTATGGAAGTCAATCAAAATATAGAAATATACGGGTTAACCTCCTAGTCCGTAGAATTTCCCTTGACAGTGTTCGGTAGGCCGCGGCTGGTCGTTCAGCCCTAATCGTAATATTTCACGCTGCTGCGCCCTCATCAGCTCTTCATCGAAAGGAAGATCATCTTGAACATCCTTGCTCGCATCACCCTGCTGATTGTGATCGTTATAATCCCATCGCTTCTTTGCCTGGCTCAGGGCGGCAAGCGCACCTTTGAACCTGCGCCGCCGCCCGTCCAGGCACCCGAATACATTCAAAGCAGATGGACTTCAGTCTCTAAGATTCCTGGCTTAGCCATAACAATGCCCGGAGAGCCTGCGGCTTCGACGCAACAAATAGACAGTCCGTTCGGGCCGCTGACTCAGTATCTTTATCTGCTGACGACTGAAACAGGCAGCTACATGGTTTCTTACTTTGACTTACCTGCGCCCTTGAGCGACCAGAACGCGATAAAGAATGCGCTGGCCAAAGGCCGAGATAACATGCTCGCCGAAAACAGAAACATGAAACTGCTGAAAGAACAGGAGCGTAAGATTGCTGGCCATCAGGGGCAGGAGTTGCTGGTAGCGGACGGAGATATGTTAGTGCAGCAGAGAGGATTTATTGATGGAAGACGCGTCTATCAAGTGGCACTAGCTGTACCCGTTAAAGTGGCATTCAAATCTGGCCGTGCCAGTGCGGATTCCGCCGACTTCACCGACATTTACCGGATGATAGTGTCCAGGTTTCTGGACTCGGCAAGAACCAATAACTTCGGCTACGGCCCGGGTATAAAGATTGATGAAGAGTTGAAAAGGGTAGCTAGAGGCGGCGTGCTAAATGGAAAAGCGATTAGCCTTCCAAAGCCGTCTTATCCACGTGAAGCTCGGGATGCCGGAGCCTCCGGCACAGTTACAGTACAGGTATTGATTGACGAAGTGGGTGCCGTTATTTGGGCAAAGGCCGTTTCGGGACACCCCCTGTTGCAGGAAACGGCCAGAAAGGCGGCTCTTAAAGCCAGATTCGCGCCATTTACTTTACAGGGACGGCCCGCAAAGGTTTCTGGTGTACTTACATACAATTTTGCGCCCTGAGGCGCTCGTATAAGCTGATATTTCCGCAGAAGAAGTATCGAATTCCTAACGACGCGCCCAATTCTACAAGCGAATGAAATGCCCCCGGCACGACTCGAACGTGCGACCCTCTGCTTAGAAGGCAGATGCTCTATCCACTGAGCTACGGGAGCTTGACCCTTTTATAGAGCGTTTGGATGTTACCATGCGGGGCGCGGGCTGCGTCAACCGCAGGCGCAAGGGGCATCTACCTTCTAAGCAGAGGGTCGTTTGTCCTGCGAGTTATGGAACTTCCGGGTTCTATTCTTTGCCTGTCGTGTTAAAGTGTGCGGAATCTTTTATGCGGGGGCGCGTGAGATGAACGAACAGAGGATTCAGGCTCGCTGGCTTGCTCTTTTGGTTGCGACGGCCATCGCGCTCTATTTGTGCTGGCTGATGTTGCAGCCCTTCGTCAATGTGGTGGCGTGGGCCGCAGTTCTGGTCATAGTCTTTTATCCGGTTCACCGCAGGCTGGTAGCCCGGACGCATCGTCCTGCCACGAGCGCGCTGCTTTCAAGCCTGCTGGTCATCTTTACAATTCTGGTCCCGCTGACCCTTATCACGCTCGCCGTAGTCAACGAGCTTTCCAATGCGGTCAACTCCGTGCATGGCAATGTGTCAACGTTTCTGGATCCGCAAACGTCGCCGCTTGGAAGGATAATCGGATGGCTCGGCCAGTACATCAACATAGAAGAGCTTCGCTCGGGCGACTTTCTGAAGGAGCGTCTGAAGGGAATGACCGGAGCGATTGCCGGGCGCGCGCTCGGGTTCGTCGGCGGTCTTGTCGGCATAATCGTACAGATATTCTTCGTCGTCTTCACCATGTACTACCTGTTCCGCGACGGCGAGCGGTTTGTGCGCGCCTTCCCGGACACGCTTCCGCTCAAAAGAGAGCAGAGCGAAAGAATCTTTGAGCGCACGCGCGATGTGATTAGCGCAAGCCTTTACGGCGTGCTTGTCATAGCCGCCATTCAAGGCGCTCTTGGCGGTCTGGCTTTCTGGGCGCTCGGTCTGCCTTCCGCAATTGTGTGGGCCGTGGTCATGACCTTCTTCTCCATGATTCCTATGGCGGGCTCTTTTGTAGTCTGGGTGCCAGCGGCCATCTACCTCGCGCTGACGGGACAGTGGGGCAAAGCGCTGATTCTTGTCCTTTGGGGCGCGCTCATCATAGGCACCGTAGATAATTTCCTGAGACCGAAACTCGTAGGCGAGAGAACAAGGCTTCATGAGCTTTTCATCTTCTTCTCCGTGCTGGGCGGCCTACAGGTCTTCGGCGTAGTCGGCATCGTCCTCGGGCCCGTCGTGCTGGCTATCACGCTTGCGCTTCTTGATGTCTTCAGGCAATCCGAGCAATCTCACGAAGAGGCGCGAGGGGAGCCCACACTCGTTGAAGAGACCATAACGAGCGGCGAGGCTTAAAGTCAAAGCAGGCGGGCATGGAAACTTACGAACACGGAAACCCCTGGCGCACGCTCTCTTCAAGAGAGGTGTACGAGAACAACTGGATAAGAGTCAGGGAAGACAGTGTGATACGCCCGGACGGCGAGCAGGGCATCTACGGCGTAGTCCATTTCAGGAACACAGCCGTCGGAGTCCTGGCGATAGAAGAGGACGATTCAATTTATCTGGTAGGCCAGTACCGCTACACGCTTGAACGTTATTCATGGGAGATTCCGGAGGGCGGCTGCGCGGAAAATGAGGAGCCGCTCAGCGCCGCCAAGCGCGAGTTGGAGGAAGAGACTGGGCTCAGCGCGAGCCACTGGGAGCGGCTTGGGGAAGCTTATCTTTCAAATTCCGTCACAGACGAGTTGGCCGTATGGTACGTCGCAAAGGGGCTCACACAGGGAGAGCATAATCCCGAAGGGACCGAAGTGCTGCGGTTAAAACGCGTCCCGTTCAGCCGGGCGCTTGAGATGGTACTCGCGGGCGAAATCACGGACGCGCTCAGCCGGCTGGCCATTATGCAGTACGAGCTACAGCTCAGAAGGCAGGAATAGTTGGTTTCTGAGACACTAAAAGACCGCTACCCGCGAAGGGGTTGAGCGGTCTTTTAGTTGAAAACTTTACTGGTGGCCGCTTGGCCTTTAGGCAGCGCGGCGGTCGTCCGTACGACGGTCGTCTGAAGTCTCAGCGTAAACGCGACGGCCGTTCAAAGCGTCGTCAATTATCTCGCGCACGGCTGAGATGTCCGGATTAACATCCATACGGTCGCACGCACGCAGGTGACGCAGAATACCCTCGGTTGCGATTTCCAGAGCCGGGCCGTTCAGTTTAGAGAAACGGCGTGCCTGGATGTGGTCAATTCTCAGAATCCGCTCGTCCAGCGGCAAGTGCTTATCAAAGTTCACGTCTTCTCTGGCTCCTTCAACTCGACAGGCTACGACCCAGGTTCTACTCCCCTCAGATCGCAACCCTCGACTGGTTTCGTTTGGGTAGATATTAGATGTATTTGTAACTGCTTTGGATGCAAAAGTGTTGCATTTCCAAAGCTATTTTGTCTGTAAATAGACACACTTGCAGATTCGAAACCCCTCTATAGTGCGTCAATTGTGTCCGACAAAACGGGCCAGTATAGAGGAAGTTTTCTGAAAATGGAAGATAAATTTCAGGCCGCGCTCGCGAGGCCCTTGTGGGTTTTGATAACTTTAATCCTTGCTTTATTTAGATCCACTGAGGGCTGGAACGGCGAACGCCGTCTGAGTGTTCGGTTCCCTGATTGCGGGAGGCCGAATGCCCAGACGGCGAAAAAATGTACCGGGACAATTTTCCAGCTACTTCTTTGGAAGAATAGAGTCCTTCATGCCTTTGCCTACGCGGAATTTGAGCGTGGTCTTGGCAGGAATCTGAATGGTTTCTCCTGTCGCAGGATTTCGCCCTTCGCGAGCCTTTCTCTCAGAGCGGACAAGTTTCCCGAAGCCGGGTAAAGCAAACTCTCCATTAGCTTTGACTTCGCTGCTGGCCAGAGTCGCCAGCTCTTCGAAGAACTCTTTGACCTGTGCCCGCTTCAGTCCGGTCGTTTCCGCAAAGTGGTTGATGACCTCCGACTGTGTCATGCGCTTCTTACCTGATGCCGTCGCCATAGCGTGGTGTGATTACCTCCATGTGAATTTCGGGGAAGATGGAAAAAGCTTTCGGGTGCAACATATATCACACCACAGGCCGCAAGTCTTCACAAAAATCGCCATTTTCGGCCATTTTGGAAGAAATTTTACCGCTTTCGGATTTGCCGGAGCCTGAAGGGCCGGAAGATTCCGTGACGAGAGGATGATGCGAGCTAAAGCAATTAAGGAGCGGCCCCCACAAGGGCCGCTCCTTAAAAAGAGTCGGGGCGGAGAGACTCGAACTCCCGATATCTTGCTCCCAAAGCAAGCGCCATAGCCACTAGGCGACGCCCCGCTAAACTCTGCGGCTACACACGGAGCCACGTGATCAAGCTTATTCTAGCCGCCAATTTGAAGAACGGTCAACCGGCCGCGTCGAAAAGTTTCTCCAGAAAAGAGCGGGTTTCAGATAAAGCGCGTGCGCGATGGCTGATGATCTGTTTTATCTCCGAAGACAATTCGCCAAAGCTCTGCTCGAACCCATCGGGTATGAAGATTGGATCATAGCCGAAGCCCCGCGAGCCCATCGGAGCATGAGCTATGCGCCCTTCGCACGTGCCCGTGGCGATGTTGATTATGCTGCCCGAAGGGTCGGCCAGCGAGACTGCGCAGACAAAGCGTGCCCGCCGGGCCGGATCGCCCGTGCGCGCCAGTTCCGAGAGAAGAAGCTCTATGCGCTCGGCGTCCGTCGCATGCTCACCTGCGTAGCGCGCAGAGTAGACGCCGGGCGCACCATTGAGCGCGTCCACCTCAAGGCCGGAATCGTCCGAGAGCGTCCATGAACCGGTTTGCAGGGCATACGCGACGGCCTTTATGGATGCATTATCGGCAAACGTTCGGCCTGTCTCTTCAACCTCGGCCGAGGCAGGAAAGTCCGTCAGGCTTCGCAAGTTTATATTTAAATCGTGCAGGAGCTCGCGGACTTCTACCAGCTTGCCTGGATTGCGCGTGGCGATTACCAGTTCCTTCGGAGACGTTTCGGTCATAGTAAAGAGTGCGCGGGAAGCCCGCCGCTTAAAAAATTGTTGGGTCGCGCATAAATCTACATGAAAATTTTGCAAGCGGGAGCATGAAATGCTTAAAATCAAAGAGGCGGGTTCTTCTCGCCCAGCAGCCCTGCTTGCCGGAAACCGCTTCGATTATGGAAGTCAACCTGGAAACGGGAAATCTTATCACGGAACAGGTCGCGCCGGATGAACTGGACGCGCCCTTGTTCTCTGCGCCCGAGCGAAGCCGGCCGGTGGAACTGGAAGACCAGGAGGACGCGCGGCGGCTCGGCCTCTGGCTGCGCGCCATCGTGAGCTTCTTCAGGGTTCGCAATCATCCCTTCAATGAGACGGAGCAGGCGGAGGCGGCCGCGCGCGACTGGTCGAATGAGGTGCACATTGCGCGCCGCTCCCTGCTGCAAAGCGCACAACTTGCGCTCAATTTGAGCGCGCCTCAACGCGCGGCACGGGACTCCATAGCATTAGGCGCTACGGTTGATATGGGCCTGCCCGATTCGCTCGCGCCGGCAGAAGCTTTGCCTCTGTCACGGTCGAATGAATTGACCATCCAGCTTGCAGAGTCACTGACGAACCTTTGCGCTATGTGCGAGGCGATGCTGGAGGCAGGTGCCGTGAGCTTTCACTCATGGTCTAATCTAGGCAGGATGGTGACGCAGGAGTTGGAGCGCTCCGCTGGCGCGCAGAAGTTTATGCGCGCCTCAGATTATTACAGCGCAGCCGGTTTACAGGCGCAGCTTCTCAACATTACTCGCGATGGTCAGTCCCCACCCGACCAGGGCGCAGATCTGCTCATCATCTTTACCAGCCTGGCCTGCATGCTCCAGAGGCTGCGGTTCATAGAAAGCGTGCTCAGGCGCGACCAGCCGCTCAAATTCCTGCTTCCTGTCTTCACGCTTCTGCACGAAGAGGCGCGGGCGCTGCTTGAGTTCATAGAGACGCGCGCCATGCGTACGGAGGGGATGCACGAGGCGCTCTTCGACACTCTGGACGGGACGAACTACGCAATCTCTATGGAGTTGAGGAAGGTCTTCGCGCACGAGCTTGTGGGCCTGAGCGACTTGCGCCAGCCGACCGCCATCTATGCGAAGGTGGAGAACGCTTACGGGCTCTTGCGAGATTGTTTCCAGCAATCAACGGTCGCGCTCGCGCAGCTCTTCGCCCCCGGCCTAGAAGGCGCGCAGCTCTTCGATACTTTTCAGACCAAGCTTCAGCAGTCGCTCGCCCTTAGAAGAGACTTGTGGACGCTGCTGCTTTTAGTCAGGCGCGCAGAGCGCGAGCGAGACCAGCGCCCTGTGGCTCCCCTGCTGGAGCGTCTTGCCGAATTCAGAGAGGGCAGCCTGCGTTACCTGATGTACAAGGATTGGGAGGCGTGCGAGCGCTTCATGGAAGAGGTGGGAGCGGCGCGCGGGGCCGTGGAGCTTTCGCCTGTGCTTCATCGCTTCGGCGCTTATCTTGAGACGCTGCATGGACAGGTGAACATGCGCGCAGTCCTTGCCGATCATCCCTTCGAATATCCGGAGCTGGACGCGCAGGAAAGATGAAGACCATCTCCGACGAGATTCAATCCTTTCTCTCCGATTCCAGCAACCTTGAGGGCGGGTATGCCGCGCGCGTGATGTTGCCCGAATCGGCAGAAGAGGTGGCGGAAATACTGCGCGCGGCCTCAGCCGAACGAACGCCCGTCACGGTTTCAGGCGCGGGCACGGGAATCGTAGGCGGCCGCGTACCCTTTGGCGGGATGGTGCTCGCGACCGACAGGCTGAATCGAATTAAAGAGATTAGGCGGGACGCTGCCGGCGGCGGGCGCGCAGTTGCAGAGGCCGGTGTCATGCTCTCGGAGTTTCAGCGAAGCGTAGAGGCGGAGAGTCTTCTTTATCCGCCTGACCCTACGGAGCGCAGCTGCTATCTGGGCGGAAGCGTTGCTACGAATGCTTCGGGTGCGCGCACCTTCAAATACGGCCCCACGCGCAGCTACATCAGCCGCCTTAAAATTGCTCTGGCCACGGGCGACCTGCTGGACATCTCGCGCGGGCAATTCCGCGCCGGCGCGGGCGGCCATTTAGTCATTCCTTTATCGCAGGGCCGCAGGATCGAGGCGCGTCTTCCTTCTTACAGAATGCCGCAGACGCGCAAGCACGCGTCCGGTTACTTCGTCGCTGAAGGGATGGATGCGATAGACCTCTTCATAGGAAGCGAAGGCACGCTCGGCGTCATCACGGAGGTCGAAGCGAGACTTCTCCCGGTGCCGGAAAATGTGCTGAGCGGCGTGGCTTTTTTCGAGACGCAGGAGAATCTGCTGGCCTTTGTGCGAGAGGCGCGCCGGTCATCGCTCGCGACTCGCGCGCGCGACGACGGGGGAAAGGGAATAGATGCGCGCGCTCTCGAATACTTCGACGACGAATCGCTCCGCTTTCTTCGCTCAAAATTCAGTCAGGTGCCTGAGAGAGCGCGGGGCGGCGCGATCTTTTTCGAGCAGGAGACGACCGCCGCCACTGAGGATGAGCTGATGAGCGCCTGGCTTCAGCTTCTTGAGCGGCACGGCTCGCTTCTGGACGACTCCTGGTTTGCCGTTGAAGAAAAGGATCGCGCGCGGCTCAGGGAGTTTCGCCATCAACTGCCCGTGCTGGTCAACGAGTGGCTGGCGCATCGAGGCCAGCGCAAAGTCTCCACAGACATGGCCGTCCCCGACGAAGAGTTTCAGTCGATGCTTCGCTTTTATAAAGAGACTCTGGCCGAGAGCCGCCTGCGTTACGTCGTCTTCGGGCACATAGGCGACAATCACGTACACGTCAACATCATGCCCGGCGATGACCTGGAGGCTCAGGCGGCGCGTGAAATCTACCTGCGCTTTGTGAAGCTCGCCGTAAGCCGTGGCGGCACAATCTCTGCGGAGCACGGCATAGGCAAGCTCAAGCGCGACTACCTTAGCCTTCTTTACACAGAGGAGAACCTGCGCGAGATGGCTGCACTTAAAAGAGCCTTCGACCCGGCCTGCATACTCGGTCGCGGCAACATTTTTTCGGAAGAATACTTAAATAGTACTGAGTGATGCGTGCTGAGTAAAAGGCTAGAAGTTCTTAACTCGGTGCTCATCACTCAGTACTTTGTTTCTTATGTTTCGCTTCACCACAGCCGGAGAGTCGCATGGACGCGCGCTCGTAGCCATAGTGGAGGGCTTGCCTGCGGGGCTGCCCGTTGACGTGCCGGAGATTAACCGGGAGCTGTGGCGTCGGCAGCAGGGGTACGGGCGCGGCGGTCGCATGAAGATAGAGCGCGACGAAGCGCAGGTTTTAAGCGGCGTGCGGCACGGGCTAGCGCTCGGCTCACCCGTCGCGCTGATGATTGAGAATAAGGACTGGGCCAACTGGACTGAGGTGATGGCTGCCGAGGCTGTTCAGCTTGCGGAGGAGAAGGCCCGCCGCCTGAAGCGTCCGAGGCCCGGCCATGCAGACCTCGCGGGGGGGCAGAAGTTCGGCGCGCGTGATTTGAGAGACATTCTGGAGAGGGCCAGCGCGCGTGAAACCGCGGCGCGGGTGGCCTGCGGCGCTCTGGCCAAACAGCTTCTAGGCCGCTTTGACGTAGAGATTGGAAGCCACGTCATACAGCTCGGCGGCTTTCCCGAACGGCCTCTTGAGATATCCTGGGAGGGGATCGCTGCCATCCCGGAAGATTCTCAGCTTCGCTGCGCCGACACAGAAGCGGAGGCGCGCATGATTGAGCTGATTGATGAAGCGCGGCGAGACGGCAACACGCTGGGAGGAATTTTCGAGACGGTCGCGCGCGGGATTATTCCGGGCCTGGGCTCGCACACCTCCTGGAACGAGAAGCTGGACGGGCGGCTTGCTCAGGCCCTGATGTCTATTCCGGCGGTCAAGGCCGTCTCTATAGGCGCTGGCATTGAAGCGAGCGGGCTGCGCGGCTCGGAGGTTCACGACGAGATTAATTATGACGCCAACGCGCAAAAGTTCGGGCGCGCGACGAACCGCGCGGGAGGCCTTGAAGGCGGGATTACAAATGGCGAAGAGCTGCGCCTGCGCGGATTTCTCAAGCCCATCTCGACGCTCCGCCGCGCGCTCCGCTCCGTAGATATAGAGACGAAAAAAGAGGAGTCGGCTTCCTTCGAGCGCTCGGACATAACGGCTGTTCCGGCTGCCGGCGTGATTGCGGAGGCCATGGTCGCGCTCACGCTCGCACAGGCCATGCGCGAAAAGTTCGGCGGCGATTCGCTCACGGAGATGCGGCGCAACTTTGACGGCTACTGCGAGCAGCTTCGCGGCTATTGAAGGGCTGTGGCAACGAAAGGCCGCGCTCATGCTTCAAATCCTGTCCACTGGCGCGAACGGCTCTGTTTAGCGTAGAATTTAGGGCGGGCCTGGGGGCTTTCAAAGGCTCTAAAAAAAGAGAGCGTTAGGGATTAGAGGGAAGAAAAGAATGGCATTGCTGGAGATTGTTAAGTGGCCTGAGACCGTTTTGGAGACGCCGGGCGAGCACGTGACGGAGTTCGACGACGAATTGAAGAAACTCGTCGGCGATATGTTCGAAACCATGTATCACGCGCCGGGCGTCGGCCTGGCCGCGCCGCAGGTGGGGGTCTCCAAGCGGCTCTTCGTCATGGACTGCTCGGGCGGGCGCGACCCCGAGCAGCGCGTGGCTCTCATCAATCCTGAAATCCTGACAGTCGAAGGCGAGCAGAGCGGCGAAGAGGGCTGCCTCTCGTTTCCCGGCATCTTCTTTGCAGTCAAGAGAAGCCTGCGGGCGGTCGTGCGCGCGCAGGACGTGAACGGCGAGGTCTTCGAGATAGACGGGATGGAATTGACGGCGCGCTGCATGCTACACGAGACGGATCACTGCGACGGCATAGTCTTTATAGACAAGACCACGCCCTTAAAGCGCGAGATGGCCAAGCGTAAGATTAGAAAGCTACAGAAATCCGGCCAGTGGGTTTGAGTCCGGGGCCCTGTGGCGAAAAGGTTTTCAGTCAAATTGCGGTCGCCGCCCTCGTGAGAGGCGAGCGACCGCTTCTGCTTTTGTGATAAGCTGTCGTCAATCAGCCGTCAGCATTCAGCTTCAGGAGCTTTCCCGGCAGGCGATGGATTAGGGCCGCCGTTTTAGCTGATGGCTGTCTGCCGATAGCCGACTGCTTAAATTCAAGGAGTGTTTATGGTGAGCGAATTTCGTAATGAGCCGTTTACGGATTTTTCCACGGAAGAGAACGCGCGGGCGATGCGCGAGGCGATTGAGAAGGTCAGGGGCGAGCTCGGCCGCGACTATCCGCTGGTCATTGGCGGCGAGCGCGTCATGACGGGCCGCACCTTTGAGAGCCTCAGCCCGGCCAGCAAGACGCAGGTCGTAGGGCGCTTTCAGAAGGCCACGGAAGAGCTGGCGCGTCTCGCCGTCGAGAAGGCCAACGAGACTTTCCAGACCTGGCGAAACGTCCCGGCGCACGAGCGCGCAGAGATTCTGTTTCGTGTGGCCACCCTGCTTCGCCAGCACAAGCACGAGATGTCCGCCTGGATGATTTTCGAGGGCGGCACGACCTGGGCCGAAGCCGACGGCGACACGGCCGAAGCTATAGACTTCTGCGAGTTCTACGCGCACGAGATGCTGCGCTATGCAGGCCAGCAGCCGCTCGTGCAGATTCAGGGCGAAGACAATCAACTGACATACATCCCGCTTGGCGTGGGCGTGGTGATTCCTCCCTGGAATTTTCCGCTGGCCATCATGGCCGGTATGACCGTCGCCTCCGTGGTCACCGGCAACACGGTCGTGCTTAAGCCCTCTTCGGACGCTCCGACCATCGCTTACAAGTTCTTCGAGCTTCTGGAAGAGGCCGGGCTGCCCGCAGGCGTAGTCAACTTCACTACGGGCTCCGGCGCCGAAGTAGGCGACGTGATTGTAGACCATCCTCTGACTCGTTACGTGGCCTTCACCGGCTCCAAGGAGATTGGTCTTCGCATCAACGAGCGCGCCTCCAAGGTTCACAAAGGCCAGATCTGGATTAAGCGCGTTGTGGCCGAGATGGGCGGCAAGGACGCCATCATCGTAGACAGGGACACAGACCTGGACGATGCGGCGACCGGCGTGGTGCAGTCTGCGTTCGGCTTTCAGGGGCAGAAGTGCTCAGCCTGCTCGCGCGCCATCATACACGCGGACATTTACGAGCCCATGCTTGAGAAGATCGCGGAGCGCACGGCAAAGATTAAGGTGGGAGACCCGACCGACCCTTCGACCAACATGTCCGCGGTCATCAACCAGAAGGCTTTCAAGACCATCAGCGAGTACATAGAGAAGGGGCAATCCGACGGCGGACGGCTCATCTCGGGCGGCGGCTCCGACGGCGAGCAGGGCTTCTTCATAGAGCCGACTGTTATTGCCGACGTGAAGCCCGGCGACCGCATCGAGCAGGAAGAGATTTTCGGCCCCGTGCTGGCCGTCATTCGCGCG
>DASVVZ010000569.1:0-16175 GCA_036389875.1 Pyrinomonadaceae bacterium | reverse complement strand
CTTTCGGTACTTACGCAGTGCGACTCTACTTATACCGAGCATAGCTGCGGCTTTTCGCTCAGATAGATACTCTGACATTTCTCTTTCTTTCTGTTGATTTTGACAAGTATTCTACTTGTCTTATGTATCGCAGTTTACCAGATGTAAACAGGTGAGTGGGTTTCTTCAATTCATGTTCTAAGACCACATAATGGAATCCATTTTATTGCTATTCGCGGCTTGTTTTCCGGCTGCTCACAAATGAAAAGAACCCACTAAAAACAGCGAGTTCTCTTCGCTTCATCCTAGTTTTAGCCTCAGCGGGTCTAGTTAACTAACTCCGATTGCTGCGCGTCTGTGGCTACACTTTGTGACTGCATAGAATCGAAGATTTCTACTGCTTTAGCAGTAGCTTCGTTATCTGAGGAAATGTAGCGATAGGTAGTTTGCGGCTGGCTATGTCCTAAGATGCGTCCGACCATCTGCAAAGGCATCCGACCTTTGACTAAGCGTGTGGCAGCCGTGTGGCGTAGGCTGTGCAAGGTTATGCCGTTCGGACTACCATAAGGGATTCCCGCTGCTTTGCAAGCTAGCGAGAACTCTCGTCGCGCTATTCTAACCGTGGCATTGAATACACGCGCATCGGGTTGCTTTGTCGAAGTTTTCCAGAGTGCAGATAGTTCTTGAAACACTCTTTCTGTCATTCCTACTTGCCTAGCTTTTAGAGTCTTGGTTGTCATGGCTTCTAGCGTTAAAGTTCGTGAGGCAAAGCAGACCGAACGCCAGCGCAGATGTTTCAACAATTCAGACAGCCGAGCGCCAGTATCAAGTAAGCAAATGTACAGGGTTCGTAAGTTCTCGCGCTGACAGACTTCTAATAGGCGCTTCTCTTCCTCAAGAGTCAAAATGCGCTCGCGTCTGCGCTCTGAGGCTGGCGATATAAGAGGCTCGCCTGTGCTGAAGGGATTCCGAGAGAGCCAGCCTTCACGAACCCCTATGTGGAAGATTCGTCGTAAGACTCCTAGCTCCCGGTTCATTGTGGCAATCGTTGGCGGTCGCTTGTTGTGTGTCTTCTGTTTGAGGCGCATCAAATAGTAAGAGCGCACGTCGTTGTAAGTGGTGTCTTTCAAGAGACGCTTACCGAAATACTCTCTAAAACGAACTAGCACGCTCTGTGCTCTCTGTACATCACGTAAACCAGTGACTTTCTTGCCATCTACATATTCGGCGGGTTTGCAATAGTTGGCAGCGTAGAAGTCTGCTAAATCGTTGAAAGTGCGATTCAAGCAATCAACGGATTGTAGCGCTTGCTCCTCTATCTCCTTCAACATTCGTTTGAGGATGCTCTTTGCATCCTTTTTGTCTTTCGCACGTCTTTTGATGTTTCGGCGTTTACCCTTCGCATCTGTTATCGTTGTGCGTGCATACCAGGCACCTTTTTGGTTTTGGAAAACATAGCCGCTTCTGTCCTTTGCCATCTTCTGTGTCTCCGTTTTTCGAGGACACAATGAAGGACACTTTGAGACGTAAAATATGTTCTTTTGAAAGTTCGTATGTTGGTTTCCCTGTGCATTTTAGCGTTCCACCGCCCTTTCACGGCGGCGACACGGGTTCGATTCCCGTACGGGACGCCACCTGCTTTTTCCCTTATACAGCCAATTCGCCTTAATATTTAAGCAACAGCAGCTTTTTCCCGGGCATCAATTACAGGTAATGGAGTAGAGGCCAGCCCTTCGCGCTGGCCTTATCTCTGTTTGACATAGCTTCGGAGGGCTATTAGGGTAATGGGTTATCGCTTACGCTTGGGCGTGATTTGTTCAGCTTATTAAGGACAGGATCTATGTTAAGACGTAGCTCAATCGCTTATACGGTCACGGGGCTTCTGGCTCTGTTAACGCTTTTCTTTGCGTATCAGCCGGAGGCTGCGGCGCAGGCTCGCCCCAACAACGATGTGGTTCTGGTGCTGCCGTTTGAGAATACTACTAACCACGCGCAGTTCAACTGGGTGGGCGAGAGCTTTGCCGATTCGCTCTCGGAACTCTTGAACGTGCCGGGGCTGGTCGTTGTCTCAAGCGATGAGCGAGAGCTTGCTTATCAGAAGCTCAGGCTGCCGCTGACGACGCTGCCGTCCAGAGCGACCGCTATTAAGCTGGCACGCGAGGCCAGAGCGACCATGGTCGTCCTCGGCACTTACGGCATCAAGCCCGGGCAGGGGGAAACGCCCGCTTCGCTCACTGGAACCGCACGCGTCATAAAAGTGAACGAAGGTCGAGTGATGGGCGAGACGATGCCGGGCGGCGTGTGGGCTACGCGCGAATTCGACTTTGGCGGCGCGCTGACAAAGTTGCAGGAGATGCAGGGACGGCTGGCCTATCAGGTTCTCTATCAGCGAGACAAGGCGCTTCCCTTCTCGCAGAATCAGTTCGTGCAGCAGGCTACCAAGATTCCGCCCAAGGCTTTCGAGGCTTACATCAAGGGCGTACAGACTAACGACGAGGAGACTCGCGCCAACTATCTGAAGAACGCCATAAAGCTTTACGCTGATGCCAACGCGGGGGCCATCTACCCGCAGGCGGCTTTCGAGCTTGGCCATCTCTATCTGAAGAAGCAGGACTGGAAGGGAGCCGCGGAATACTTCTCGCGCATACAGAAGAGGGAGCCGCATTACGCCGAGTCGGCCTTCTATTCCGGGTATGCTTTCTGGCGTATGAGCGACATGACTCGCGCTCTCTCTTCGCTGGTTCCTCTGACGACCGACATGCCGCTCACGGCTGTTTACAACAACGCCGGTGCCATCTCAATTCAGGCGGCGCGCGACGAGAAGAAGCCCGACGAGCGAAACCGTCTTCTCACTCAGGGGCTGACCTTCCTTTCCCGCGCCTCGCAATCCTCGCCCGGCGATACTATGGTGCGATTCAACTACGCTTACGGACTGTTTCTGGCCGGCAAGTACGCTGAGGCGGCAGACCAGTTGCGCCCCGTGATCGCAGGCGACCCGCGCGACGGCTACGCATATTTCCTGTTCGCCAAATCTCTTGAGCGCACAGGCAAGACGGGCGACGCGGCCGCGGCCGACGACCAGGCAAGACGTTACCTGCAGGCCTATGCCAAGTGGCAGACGGAGTGGCAGAAGTCTCAGACTGTCGCAGAGGTTCCGCTTCGCATCAGGCAGGTCTACGACCGCGAAGGCCAGTTCACCATACGCGCTGACCAGGGAGAGGATGTGGCGAGCGGCAACACGCAAGACCTGCTGATAAAGGCGCGCGAGCTTTACAGTGCCGGGCGTGACGAAGAGGCCCTGCCGGAGCTTCGTCGCGTGCTGATGATAGAGCCGATGAACGCCGAAGCCTACCTGCTGATAGGCCGCATACATCTGAGGCGTGGCGACCAGGAGCAGGCCATCAGCGCTCTGAAGACTGCCATCTTCTGGGACTCCAAGCTGATTGACGCGCACGTTCTGCTGGGCCGGGTCTTTCTAGAGCGCGGCGACAGGGCCATGGCCATGACCTACGCACGCAACGCCATGCAGATAGACCCCAACAACCAGGAGGCCATTGCGCTTCAACGACAGGTAGACACGGGCGGCAGATAAATAGAGAAAGAAGGGGAAAGAATAGAGGATGGTAAGTTTGATTGCCATCCTCTATTCTTTTCTTTTTTACCTGGCGGCTTGTGTTAAAATGCGGCTCTTCCAGGGCTTCCTGCTCGCATAGGGTTGCGGGCCATCCGCTTTTGTCTAATGAGTACGCCAGCGCTTACGGCAATTTTTTTGACCTTAGCTCTTTTCATAGCCTTGCTTGGCTTGATAGCTGCTGCCTCGCGCCATAAGAAAAAGGCTCTGGGCGCGCTTCATCTGGTAGGACGCATAGGGCGCGTGGAAGCAGATCTGCAACCGGAAGGAGCCGTCATTGTCGCGGGCGAATTATGGCGCGCGCGATTGAGCAACGAAGCACAGCCCCTGCGGCGCGGAACCCTCGCTCGCGTGGTGGGAGCCAACGGCCATCTGCTTGAGGTCGAACCGGCGGAAAAGCTCGGTGAGTAACGAGGGACGAGCGGCCAGTTAAGAGAGCCTGTCTTCCGCTCATCACTCGCCGCTTATCACTCATCACTGTTTTTGATGGCAACAGAAACCACAAAGCATGTCGAGCAGCCAGAGCCGGAGACGCGCCACTCCGCGCTCGAAGAGCTGTATCGTGATGAGCGCAGACCGGCTCTGCTTCTCCTGAGCGTCCTTGCCATAGCCGTTCTCTTCTTCGCGCTCGGCATCATGGTCGGCAGGTGGATGAAGACCGACAACGGCTTAAGGCCCGGCGCTTCCCCGGCCACCACTCCGCAGGCCACGCCCTCCGCCATCACTCAAAGTGCGCAGGCGTTTGCGCCCCCTTCAACCCCGAACGCCGCTCCCAGTCCTTCGCGTAATTCCGAGCGTCGCTATGCTCTGCTGATAGCCACCTTCAACACGCCCGCAGACGCTCAGCCGCTAATCAAGAGACTGGAGGACGCGGGCTATAAAGATGTACGCACGAGCACCCCGCGCGCCGGCGAGCGCCAGCCCAAATTCTCCATCCTCTTAGGCCACTACGCCCGGGAAGAAGCAGAGCAACTGGCAGCGCGCATGCGCGCCACGGGCGACCCTCGCCTGCGCTACGTACGCGTCATAGAAGAATAAAGATAAGGCATTTCACTCTTCCCGACCGGCTTCGAAATTTCTAATAACCGGCTCTTTCCAGAAATTAGTTTTCTATGGCACGCGACGTGCTCTATCTATCGTCGGCAAGCACGGAGTAAGTAGTTAAAGCCGTGACCCCGCCGCCATCACTTCTCTGAGCGCTGCCTGCCGCCGCG
Source organism: Pyrinomonadaceae bacterium (assembly GCA_036389875.1). Classification (GTDB taxonomy): domain Bacteria; phylum Acidobacteriota; class Blastocatellia; order Pyrinomonadales; family Pyrinomonadaceae; genus JACVRN01. Next base: position 11,351 of record DASVVZ010000569.1, on the reverse strand, counting down.
CCAGCCGCCCGCCGTGCGACCCTTCAGTTGAACCATCCTTCTTGTGAACCCGGTCAGAAATGGCCGGGTTCTCCCACTTTTAGGCCAGCCTTTATAAAATCCATTCAATCAAAGCTTCCTTCGGGTTCTTACTATCCCGGCCCCCTCGTCTCCGATTGAGAGGCACGAAAGACGGCAAGTGACAAATTCCGTCGCTTCGAGTGTGACGATTTCTGTCGTTTAGCGCCATCAGGTAGACGATATCGTCAGGCGCAGAGGTATTGAACGAGCCACCGCGAAAAAAATTTCGGCTGTGACTGGCCGCTCCTTCTTTGTTAAACTCGGAAGAGTATGAGCAAGGCGGTACAAGTAGCGGTCGGGCCGGGCGTGCGCCTGTCCAGGCTGCGTCAAATCGCGCGCGCCGCTAAACCCACACGGGTAGAGACGGCGCTGGCCCTTCTGTCCTCGTTACTTCTCATACTCTCCTTCCCGGACTTCAACCTGTGGCCTCTGGCCTGGATAGCTCTCATTCCGCTTCTTATTATCGTGGCACGTAGACCTGAGGCCCCGCGCAGTTTTCTGCTCGGGTGGCTAATGGGCACGGTATTCTTTTTCGGTTCCTGTTACTGGCTGACCTACGCGATGGTGCGCTACGGCGGCATCCCTGTCTGGATAGCCTACCCGCTTCTGATTCCGGGCGCGATGGTGATGGGGCTCTTCCCCGCCCTGTGCTGTCTGCTGCTTGCGCGACTGGTCGTGCGACGTGGAGCATGGATGATTCTTGTGACGCCCCCTATCTGGGCTGCGCTCGAATGGGCGCGCCTCGGTGTGACGGGCCAGTTGTGGAACGCAGCGGGCTATTCGCAGGCTTACGTGACGCCGCTCATTCAATCCGCCGGCTGGGGCGGCGTCTACAGCGTCAGCTTCCTGATAGTGGCCGTCAATGCCGCAGTCGGATTCGCTCTTCTAAAGAGAACCTGGCGCGCCGCGCTGCTCTCGGTTTCGGTCATAGCCTTTGTAGGCTGCGTGATACTGGCTTCCAACCTTTACGCAGGAGCTTCCGATTCTTCCGGCGCAGCCCGGCCCGACGCCGTCGCGGTCGCTGTGCAGCCGAACGTGCCTATGGAGCCTGTAGAAGACCTTGCGGAAGTGGATGCGCTCGTGGAGCGCCACAGGACTTTGACGAAAGAGGCGCTAGGTAGCTGGGAGCGGGAGGGCAGGCTGGACAACGCCGTCGCGGGAAAGTTTTACGACGCGAAAGGTGAAACGCAGGGGTTGCGGCAGTCAGTGCCGCGCCTTGCCATCTGGCCTGAGTCGCCTATGAACTTCACCTATGAGAACGACACTACCTTGCGCGAGTGGACGGCGCGCTTCGTGACGGAGAATCGCACGGCTCTCATATTCAACTCGCTTGAGCCTGCTCCCGCAAGCGGCGCATATAATTCGGCCGTGATGGTTAATGAAGAGGGCCGCAAGGTCGCGCAGTATGATAAGATTCGCCTGTTGCCGTTTGGCGAGTACGTGCCTTTGCCGCGCTGGCTCCCGGGCGTGAACATTATCCCCGTCATGGTGGGGGACTTCACGCCGGGCGCAGAGTATAAGTTGATGCAGGTCTCCGATGTGCGCTTCGGAGTCTTCATCTGTTTTGAATCGGCGTTCCCGTCCATCACGCGCGAGTTTGCCAGAGGCGGCGCAGATGTTTTAATCAATATCTCGAACGACGGTTATCTGGGGCACACGCCCGTGATGAGACAGCATCTTGCGAACACAGTCTTTCGCGCGGTGGAGACGGGCCGTCCGGTGTTGCGAGTGACGAACACGGGCATATCGGCCTACATCACGCCGCGCGGAGAGGTCGTAGGCGCGACCGAAGGATTTAAGCCGGACGCGCGCGTCTGGGCCATCAACCGCTCGAACGGCGGCAAGACTTTTTACACCAGGTACGGCGATCTCTTCCCAGGACTCTGCGCCGTGTTGAGCCTGCTCGCACTTGCAATGACTATAAGAAAGCCTAGAGAGTCCTGAGAATCTGTAGAGGTTGTAGAGAAAGAAAGTCGTTTTGACTCTCTTGTCTCTACAGACTCTCTAGACTTAATTCGGAGGGATGATGTTAGAGACTTTATCAATTCAGGATTTGCGTACATCGTATGAGGATTTGCGCTCGCGCGTGGAACAGCTCGGGAGGTTTCTTTGATGTTCCGGCCAAACGACTTGAGCTTGGGCGTATAGAAGCGAAAGCCTCTGCGCAAGATTTCTGGAACGATCAGGAAGCGGCGCAGAAGTTGATGTCCGAGCGCAGCCGCCTTGAGCGTGCCGTCTCTAGACAGGCCGGGTTTGAATCCTCAATCGAGGACGCGGGCGTGCTCTTTGAATTCGCGGAAGAGGATGAAGCATCGCTCACGGAGCTTCGCTCGCTGCTTGAGCGGCTGGACAAAGAGATTGGGCAGGCCGAAACGGAGATGCTGCTCGGCGGCGAGAACGACCAGCTCAACGCCATCTGCACGATCCATCCGGGCGCGGGCGGCACGGAATCCCAGGACTGGGCCGAGATGCTGCTACGCATGTACCTGAAGTGGGCCGAATCGCGCGGCTTCAAGACGGAGATAATCGAGTACCAGCCAGGCGAAGAGGCCGGACTCAAGAGCGTCACATTTCGCGTGGAGGGCGAGTACGCCTACGGTCTTCTTTCTGCCGAAGCTGGCGTGCATCGGCTGGTTCGCATCTCGCCCTTTGACCAGGCGGCCCGTCGCCACACATCTTTCGCCTCGCTCTTCGTCTATCCGGAAATCGACGAGAACATAGAGGTGGAGATTAACGACAAGGATTTGCGCGTCGACACCTATCGCTCGACGGGAGCGGGCGGCCAGCACATCAACACCACTGACTCGGCCGTGCGAATCACGCACATGCCGACAGGGATTGTCGTGGCCTGCCAGAACCAGCGCTCGCAGCACCAGAACCGCGCCGTGGCCATGCAGGTCTTGCGGGCCCGGCTCTACGAGCTTGAAATTGAAAAGCGTCGTGCCGAGACCGCCGAGCTTGAGGCCAACAAGCAGGACATCTCCTTCGGCTCGCAGATACGCAACTACGTGCTCGCGCCTTACCGCCTGGTCAAGGACGCGCGCACCAAGCTTGAGCGCGGCAACGTTGACTCTGTACTTGGCGGCGACATAGACGACTTTATCAAAGCCTATCTGCTCTTGCGCCGTGCGGCGTGAGAAGAAGAGAGGCTAAAGGCTAGAGGTCAATCACTAGCTGCTCAGCCTCTAATCTCCGGCCAATGCTTTTGGAGCGAATATGGCAACTACACAAACGGACGTGCGGACCAAGGGAAAAGAAGCGCCGAAGAATACGCGACGCAATGAGATTATAGCCATCGCCATCTGTGCCCTGGGTGTGCTGCTGGCCCTGTGCCTTGTCTCATACAGGCCGAACGATCCTTCATGGAACACTGCCTCTGCTGCGGAGACGCATAATCTTGCGGGCAGGGTCGGAGCCAACGTCGCAGACCTGCTCTTCCAGTCTGTAGGACTGGCCGCATATCTTCTCCCGCTGCTGCTTCTGGCCGCAGCCTGGCGGCGCTTTCGCACTCGCCGGATACGCGCGCCGCTCTCACGCGTCACTGGTCTGGTCACGCTGGTGCTCTCGGCCTCTGCCCTTCTCGCGCTCTCAAGCCTGGGGCCTCTGATTGATAAGAGCTTCAGGCCGGGCGGCGTGGCCGGAACGCTCATAGCCGAAGTGCTGGCGGGCGCTCTCAACACCGTCGGCGCGAGCGTGCTGCTGGTGGCTCTCGGATTGACGGGCCTGCTGCTTGCGACCAACTTCTCTATGGTTAAAGCCTGGGAGAGTTTCGGCAACGCCTTCGGCAATCGCTTCCTATTCCTACGCACTATGCCGGAGCGCTTCAGCGCCTGGCGTGCCGAGCGGCGTGGTCGCGCCCTCGAACGCGTGGAGATGCGTCGGGCCGCACGTGCCGAGCGCGAGGCCGTGAGCAAAGAAGCCAGACATGAATACGAAAAGACGGGAGCCGAGCGCGTCGCCGAGTTCATGCAGGAAACTTCGCAGCAAATCTCGCAGTCCCCTTCCGCCAGCACTGCCATACGGCGTAACGCCGCTGCATCGCAGGCCGAAAACGGGCAGCCCTCGGCGGGCGATACGGAAACGGTCGCTGCGGCTTCACTTCAAACCGCCGCAGACGTCTCGGAAGGCATCGCTTTCACAGCGCAACCCGTCGTGGCCAAACGCCGCGCGTCCGCCACAGCCGCTTCCGCCACTCAGACGGCTGAAGATGCTGAAGTCGAAGAGATGGTCAGGGATGCGGCGGTCGTACGCACCGAAATCAAAGATGAAGCGGGTACGACTCCGGACTCTAAAGCGGCCGCGCGACGCGAGCGCGCCGCCGCCGCTCAGGTCGGCTATGACGATTACAGGATGCCGGAGCTTGGGTTTCTCAACTCTCCGCCGCCGCACAGCGAGCAGGCCGACGAAGAGCTGCTCGGCCTCGCCACACGCCTCGCCGAAAAGTGCAAAGAGTTCAACGTCACGGGGCAAATCAAGCATATCTGCCCCGGCCCCGTCGTCACCACCTACGAGTTCAAGCCCGACCCCGGCGTTAAATACTCTCGCGTCACGGGACTAGTTGATGACCTTTGCCTCGCGCTCAAGGCAGAGTCGATACGCATCGACCGCATGCCCGGCAAGCCGCACGTAGGCATAGAGGTTCCCAACCCCGAGCGCGAGACCATACACCTGCGCGAAGTCGTAGAGTCGCGTCAGTACCGGGAATCGGAATCAAAGATAACTATCGCTCTGGGGAAGACCATAGACGGCTTAAACTACGTGGCTGATTTAGCACGCATGCCGCACCTGTTGATCGCGGGCGCAACCGGCACGGGTAAATCCGTAGCCGTCAACTCTCTCATTGTCTCCATCCTCTACAAGGCGCGGCCCGACGAAGTTAAATTCATACTCGTTGACCCGAAACGCCTTGAGCTTGGCCTCTATGAAGGCATACCGCACCTCTCCACGCCCATCATCACTGAGCCCAAGCGCGCCACAACCGCGCTCAAGTGGGCCGTACGCGAGATGGAGGAGCGCTACAAGAGGCTGGCGGGTTGGAGCGTGCGAAACATTGACGGCTTCAATACGGAGGTCGCGCGCCGCAACTTCGCCAAGGACTACGACGACTCAGGAGAGCCACACAAGCCTCTGCCCTACATTGTCATCATCATAGACGAGCTGGCGGATTTGATGATGGTCTCGGGCCACGAGGTGGAGGAATCAATCACGCGCCTCGCCCAGATGGCGCGCGCCGTAGGCATTCACCTGGTGCTGGCCACGCAGCGCCCGTCCGTGGATGTCATCACAGGTTTAATCAAGGCCAACTTCCCCTCGCGCATCTCCTTCCGCGTCTCTTCGAAAGTCGACTCCCGCACCATCATCGATGCCAACGGTGCGGAGCAGCTTCTGGGTCGAGGCGACATGCTCTTCCTGCCGCCCGGCACATCCCGCCTCGTGCGCGTCCACGGCGCTTACGTGGACGAGACCGAGATAGGTCGTATAGTCTCGCACATCAAGGCTCAGGGCGAGCCCGCCTACGATGAGTCCATCACTCAAACGGAAGAAGAGGCCATGGGTCTGGACGGCGCATCGGGCGAGCGCGACGAGCTGTTCGAAGACGCCCTGCGCATCTGCGTGGAGATGAAGCGCGCTTCCACCTCCGTGCTACAGCGCCGCCTGCGCATTGGCTACGGGCGAGCGGCCGCCATTCTAGACATGATGGAGCGTGAAGGCTTTATTGGACAGGCCGATGGCGCGCGACCCCGCCCCGTCCTTGGACGTGCCTACGAAATGGTCTCGGACTGGGACGAGCAGGAGCAGCAGGTATGAAAAGCAGTATGAAGGATAAGGTAAAAGAAATTTGTACCTATCTTTCATCCATGCGCTCTTATGCTTGCTTTTCTGTGACATAGTTTCGAGACTTTTCCACAGTTTCTGTGGAAAAGTCTGTGGAAAAGAAGCCTTTTGAGGTTACAAGTTTCTGAAAAAGTTAGACTTCTAGCGTTTTGCACACGTCGGCTGCATTTTTTTCGGTTTCGTTACGAAGAGCGATTTGCGCGGATAGAGCAATGGCTGGGCTTAATCAGTAGCTGCCCCGCGTTGTCTCTTATCAGCACTCTTTTAGTCCTCTCATCGACCGCCTGCGTCAAGTTGCCACACCTGGCTCCTGCCCGCGCAAGTCAGATTGCGTCGGCTCCTTCATTTGACTCAGAACGTGCGCCGCACTCGCCCGTCAACATTAACACCGCTCCGGCCGAAGAGCTTGAGAAGCTTCCGGGCATAGGGCGCGCGCTGGCGGCTCGCATCATCTCCTACAGGGAGGAGTACGGGCCGTTTCGTCGCGCAGAGCATTTGATAATGGTGCGCGGCATAGGAGACAGGCGCTTCCGGCGTCTGCGCCCCTTCATCACGGTGTAATGATGCCGCCTGAAGCCTACCATGAAGGTTTACGCCGCGCGGCGCGAGAGATTTTTTTCGCGGCGCTCGAAGAGATGAATGCCGGCCGTGCCTTGAGCGAAAGAGTTCAACTGGAAGGCCCCTGCCTGAAAGTCTTCGACACCTTTTACAATCTGGAAACTGCGGGCGCGCAGGTCTATTCGGTCGCCATAGGGAAGGCCGCGCGCTCAATGGCTGCTGCGCTGGACAACCTTCTTGGCGACCGCCTGTCAGGAGGTATTGTAGCCGCGACTCCTGAGCCGTATACAAATGCGGCACAACTTCTTCAACAGTTAATCTCCGCCGGACAAATCTCTGCCGAAGAAGCCGGAGCGGGAATCTTTGACGAAGTTGCGCGGCGAGCCGTAAGGCAAGTCGAAAGTAAAGCTTCTTCTGACTCATCACGCCTCTCTTCTCGCTGGACTATTTTTTCGGGCGGACATCCTCTGCCGAATAAGGGAAGCCTCGACGCGGCGCGTGCCGCGATTGAGTGGCTGCGTCGCGCAGATAAAACGGGCGCTCTCATTCTCTTTCTCATCTCCGGCGGCGGCTCTGCATCCTTTGAGTTACCTGTTGACGACAGCATTACACTGGAAGATTTACGCCAGGCCAATCGAGCGCTCGTTTCGTGCGGGGCTACGATTGCCGAGATAAACTCCGTGCGCCGTGCCTTCTCCGCCGTGAAAGGCGGACGCCTTGCCGCTTTCGCCCCGCGTGCGCGCCAGATAAGCCTGATTGTTTCCGATACGAATCCCGGCGAAGAAGCAACCGTGGCGTCAGGCCCAACCTTTGCGCCGCCCCTGAATGCGCTGCATGCGCGCGAGGTCGTCAAACGTTATCAACTGGAGCGAAGGCTCCCGCCCTCTGTCCTTCGCGTTGTGATGAATACGTCAAGCGACGATGAAAGCCCTGCTGACAGCCCTGACTCTAAGCACTATCTACTTTTAGACAACGGCTCGGCCGTAGAGGCCGCGCGGCGTGCGGCAGAGGCGCGCGGCTTCGTGACGGAGGTTGCAGCCGACATCATAGAGCAGTCCGTAGGCGACGGATGCGCGGAGCTTCTCTCAAGACTGTACGACGGCAAGGCTCGAAACAAAGGCGAGGTCTTCTGTCTTATCTCAGGCGGCGAGTTTGCCTGTCCGGTTCGTGGAGACGGTAGGGGAGGCCGCAACTCCGAGACCGTGCTGCGTGCGGCGATCGAGTTGGAGAAGCGGCGGCGCACAGCCTCTGCAACAGGCACGACGCACGCGGTCATGTTCAGCGCGGGCACGGACGGCATAGACGGCAACAGTATCGGGGCCGGCGCGATTGCCGACGAGACCACATTAGGGCGCGCGAGGGTGCGCGGCATGGAGGCGGAACGTTTCCTTGAGCGAAGCGACGCATACACCTTCTTTCATAATCTGGGAGACGCGATTGTGACCGGGCCTACGGGGACAAACGTGCGCGACCTCAGAATCATGATTGCCGCGTGACCGTGAGGGCCACTCGGCACCGCGTTTCTTCCTCGAAAGATTGACCGAGTGCGTATCTCGCCGTTACTATTCCACGTCCGTCTAGCATCTGAGTCATGCAGCTTCAGTAACACAAGTTCCCGGGAGGCCATCAAGATGTCAACTAGCGTCGAGCAGCCGAATGTTTCTCCTCGTGCAGAAGATAAAGCGCCGCTTTCATCATTTAACCTGTTTCTGAAGCGGCTGAGCGAGATGAGTGAGCCGCCCCGGCTCGAAGACCTCCACGATTTGCTTTACGATTTGACCCTGACGGAAGAAGACCTGCGCCCGCACCGTGGCTTCAAGGCGGGAACCTATGCACGCCACCGCGTCTTTCGCAACGAGTTCGTAGAGTTTCTGGTGCTCTGCTGGCGGCCCGGCCAGCGCACGCCCATACACGACCATAATGGCTCTTACGGAGCCGTGCGCGTCTGCGAGGGCGTGATGTGGGAGACCATGTTCGATCTGGACGAAACGCGGACCCTCTTTTATCAGTCGGCGCGGGAGTGGAAGCCGGGCGAAGTCACAGGCGCTGACGTTCCGGACATACACCAGCTGGGCAATCCCGAAGTGAGCGGCCGGAACCTGATTACGCTACACCTTTACGCGCCGCCCCTCAACGTGCTCAACACCTACAAGGTAGGAAGCTCCGAAGTCGGCTCCTACAGGCCGGACGAGTTCACGGACGGAGCCGGAATCTAAAAAGCAGCCAACGAAGGATGAGCGCCTCAACTCTCTTTAAGCTCTGCGCGGGCTTTGCCATGGCCGCCCTGCTTCTAGCGGCCTGCGGCAGCAGCGAAATGTCGGACGAGACGAACCCTAAGGTGCTGTACGTGGCGGCGGCAGCGGACTTGACGCCCGCCTTCGAAGAGATAGGCCGCAACTTTGAGCAGGCGACGGGTATTCGGGTGGTTTACAACTTCGGCTCGACGGGGATGCTGGCGAAGCAGATTGAGAACGGCGCGCCAGTGGACGTTTTCGCGGCGGCCAACGTAGAGTTCATAGACGGGCTTGAGCAAAAGGGACTGATTATACCGGACAGCAAGGCCCTCTATGCGCGTGGCCGCATCACCATCTGGCTGAAGAGGGAGAGCGCATTACGAATCGAGCGGCTTGAGGATTTGGCACGGCCCGAGGTAGAGCGAGTGGCCATAGCCAATCCTGAGCACGCGCCTTACGGTGTGGCCGCGCGCGAGGCTCTACAGGCGGCGCGCGTCTGGGACGTGGTTCAGCCCAAGTGCGTCTTCGGCGAAAACGTGCGTCAGACTCTACAGTACGCGGAGAGCGGCAACGTCAGCGCCTCTATTGTGGCCCTGAGCCTCAGCGTTCAGAGCAATGGCCGTTGGATACTTGTGCCGGAAGAGCTGCACAAGCCTTTAGACCAGGCGCTCGCGGTGATGAAGCGCACGCGGCGAGAGCAACAGGCCAGACAGTTCGTAGCCTTCATCAACGGAGAACAGGGCAGGCCCGTCATGCGCAGGTACGGATTCCTGCTGCCCGGCGAACCAGTCGCTCGTCAGTGACTAGCTCTTACGTTTAATTCCCTTCTGCGCCCGCTCTAGTTGCTCACGTAAGTCTCTATTCTCAAATCCCGCCCGTCGGTGCTGATGGTGATGGTGCCGCTTCCGCCTGTCGTGAGAATCTGCGCGCCTGCGGCTCTCCAACGCTCCAGCACTTCTTTATGTGGATGGCCATAGATGGAGCTTTGGCCGACGGAGATAATCGCGTAGGCCGTAGATGCGGCTCGTATAAAGTTCTCGGTCGAGGACGTGCGGGAGCCGTGATGCGCGACCTTGACCACATCGCTTCTTAAGGTTTCCGGCGCTTGCGCAAGAGCAGCTTCCGCCCCTCTTTCAATATCTCCGGTTAAAAGAAAAGCCCGCTCGCCGATTCGCAGCCGCAAAGTCACGGAATCATCATTGCCTGACGACGCGGCGGCATCACTGGTGCGCTCAGGCCAGAGCACCTCTACTGTGACTGCGCCGAACTGTAACGTGTCGCCGCGTCCCAGAGTATGAACTGGCACGCCCTCGGCGGCAGCTGTCGCGGCAAAGCGCCTGTATTCGGCGTTGTAAGCCGGAGCACGTCCAACGAAGGCCGCGCGCACGCGAAAGTTACGCATCACGCTGCTCAGGCCCTCCATGTGGTCTGTGTCCGCGTGCGTGGCAACGATGTAGTCAATGCTGTCGAGCCCGCGCCACCAAAGATATTCCGAGACGACCGCTTCGCCTATATCCCTCGCATCGCGCTCGAACTTCTCTTCCCCCTCCATATCGCTACTCCCGGCGCGCTCATTGAAGCGCGGGCGACCGCCGCCGTCTATCAAGAGAGTCGTGCCGTCCGGCATGGTCACAAGCGTTGCATCGCCCTGACCCACGTCCAGAAAATCTACGCGCAATCTTCCGTCCGGTCTTCCCGCGCTGAAGGGATGAAGGATTATGAGAGCGCAGAGCGCCGCGAGCGCTACACCTGACAGATGAGGAGCGAAGCGCCTGAGAGGAGGCGTGTCGTCATCGTGCACAATGCCTATATGAAGCGGCCGCCATCGCGAAAGCAGCCACGCCAGCACCGAAAGCGGCAGGTAATATAGAGCATACACAGACGAAGCGCGGCCGCTATATTCTGGCAGGCGCACGGACGCCATGTGCAGGCGCGCGAAAGGGTCTACGCTATGCACCATGAGCCAGTTCAGTTGCTCTGCCGTCCAGGCAAAGGGCGCTGCCATCAGCGCGCTCAACTGGCTCAGGCCCAGGGCCATGAGCGAGACCAGAGCCAGCGCGGTCATCAAAGCTCCGACACCTATGTTCAAAACAGGCGCTGCTATCGGCAGGCGATGAAAGTAGAGAACAAGCAGGGGCAGCAGCACAACCTGCACGCACGTTGATACGGCCAGCGCTCCGAAGCCGAAGCGCAGCAGGCGTTGAATGCGCCAGCGCTCAAGCTTTGCGGCCAGCCCCATCTTCCGTAGCCTGTAGCTGTAGACGGACTGCTCCATCTCGCTCTTCCAATCGCGCTCGCTCCAGTACAGCGCTTCGCATAGCCTCCGTACCATGCGCGGGCAAGCCGGCGGGTGCGGGGTCGCGCGCGTGGGCCGCCATCGTCCAATCTCTTCGAGCTTTTTCAGAAGCGGCCAGGCCAGTCCCACTATTGCCAGCACGGAGAGAAAGGTCAGCTGGAACGACGGGTCGAAGAGTTCCGCGGGCTGTCCTATCAGGAGCACGAGCGCGGCAAAGCCCAGCGCATTTATTGACCTTGCGCGGCGATGAAAAAGCGGCGCGAGCGCTACGACCGTGAACATGAGGCTGGCGCGCACGACGGAGCTTTCCGCGCCGACTGCCAGGGCGTAAGCCCACAGACAGAGAGCCGAGACGGCAAACTGCAAAG
>DASVVZ010000568.1:0-14239 GCA_036389875.1 Pyrinomonadaceae bacterium | reverse complement strand
GCGATTTCTGATTTCGCGCAGGACAAGCCCGGCTATCTGCTCTTCGCGCTCGTTTAATCGAATCTCGTCGAAGGCTTTTATGGCATCTTCTATAGGAAGCCCTGTGTAATCGGCTATGCCGCGGCCCATAACTCGCACGGCCAGCGATTCGGGCTGAAGGCGCTTGCCCTGGCAATCCGGGCACCCTATGGGCGAAACCAGTTCTTCGAGCGCGACCTTGACCTTTTCGGAAGACGCGTCCGTCATGCGCTCGCGCAGGGTGCGGACAGCGCCCGGCCAGCTCTTCTCCTGCCACGTATAAGAGCCCTGACGGAAGGTGAGCGGCTGATTCAGGCCATGAAAGAAGGCGTTGATTGCTTCCTGCGGCAACTCGTTGAAGGGGCGCTTGACGTCCGAGTTGAAATGAGTTGCGAGCGCGGCCAGCGCGGAGCGAAGATAGGCGGAGCCCTGCTTGTCCGCGGCTCCCATGAACTCCAGCTTGTCGGCCTGAACCGTCGCGTCCGGGATAATCTTCGCCGGGTCAACTTCCAACACAGTGCCGAGACCGTGGCATCGCTTGCACGCGCCGTAAGCGGAGTTGAAGGAGAAGCTTCTGGGCTCAAGCGGCGGAACGTTGATGCCGCAGTTCACGCAGGCCATGCGCTCCGAATAGAGCTTCTCTTCGCCATCTATCACGGAGACGAGCACGGCGCCGCCCGTCAATTTCAGGGCCGTGCGAACGGATTCCGACAGCCGCTCGCGTATGCCGGACTTAATCAGCAGCCGGTCAACCACCGCTTCAATAGAGTGGTTGCGCCGCTTGTCCAGGCGTATCTCTTCATCGAGCGACAACAGCTCGCCGTCTATGCGGGCGCGAAGAAAGCCATCCTTAGCGAGCTTCTCAAGCTCCTTCTTGAACTCGCCCTTGCGGCCGCGAACGACGGGCGCGAGAATCATCACGCGCTCGCCCTCGGGCAGAGATAAAATGTTGCCGACTATCTGCTCGACGGACTGTCTGGTAATCGGAGAGCCGCAAATCTGGCAGTGCGGCTGGCCTATAGAAGAGAAGAGAAGACGAAGGTAGTCGTAAACCTCCGTCACAGTGCCCACGGTCGAGCGCGGGCTCCGCGATACGGTCTTCTGCTCAATGGAGATGGCCGGCGAGAGGCCGTCCACGGAATCAACGTCCGGCTTCTCCAACTGATCTAGGAACTGGCGCGCGTAGGCCGAAAGAGACTCTACGTAGCGGCGCTGTCCCTCGGCGTAAATGGTGTCGAAAGCCAGCGAAGACTTGCCGGAACCCGAAAGCCCTGTGATGACGGTCAGACGGTCGCGAGGAATCTCTACGTTGATGTTCTTAAGATTGTGCTGGCGCGCCCCGCGCACCGTAATCTGCTCAATGGCCATAATAATAAAGCGCGCCCCATACAGTCAGGAATCCTACAGAGCGCAGAACTTCACATTGTAGCCGAGTAAGAAACAACCGGCAAGCAGGCAACGGAACTGATTCATTTAATCAATTCACGGACGAATAAATGGGTCGATTTCTTTGCCTTTCTTGACACTGTTCGGAGCGAGTCCTACACTGCGGGTTTAATCATTAAAGCGCGATTTGATTAATATAAGGCTCGTGAGGGCGTGAATCTTCCGAACACATTAACGCTGCTGCGCATCTTCATAGTCCCGCTTCTGGTGGCGGTGCTGCTGACGCCGCTTTCGGAGAACTGGCTGGGCGTGCCGCGTCACATACTGGGGGTGGCCCTCTTTCTCGGCGCAGCCTTGACGGACTATCTGGACGGGCACATAGCCAGGAGCCGCGATCAGGTCTCGCGCCTTGGGAAGCTTCTTGATCCGATTGCAGACAAGCTGCTGATTTCGGCTGCGCTCATCTCGCTCGTAGAGAATCAGCTTGCGCCCGCCTGGGCCGTGGTGGTCATCATAGGGCGCGAGTTCGCAGTCACGGGGCTGCGCTCGATTGCGGCAGCCGACGGGGTGGTCATCTCAGCCTCTCGCATGGGAAAGTTCAAGATGGTTTCGCAGGTAGTGGCCGTAGCGCTTTTAATCGCCTCAAGCGCGCCCGGTCAACCCGAAGTCTCAAACTTCAGGCAACCGTTCCCGGCCATAAAGTTCTGGACTGTGCCGGAAGTGCGTACGGCCCTTAACCATCTTACGGGCGCAGGGATAATGAGCGCGAGCGACTGGCAGGTTCTTTTCTATACGGCGGGACGCGCCATGCTCTGGGTCGTAGTGCTTCTGGCCTTCGTCTCCATGTACGAATATTTCCGCGCCTTCTACCGCACGGTCAACGAGCGCGACCGCTTCGAAAGAGACGCCGCCAAGCGCTCGCCAGCCCCTGCGAAATAAGTAAAAAGGGTAAGAGCAGGAGTGAAGAGAAAGAGTAACTTCCGCTTCGCTTCTGCCCTTACCCCGTTTACGCCTTCGACTTCTCTTACTGAAGCTCTACAAAATCGCCCGTGTGGACTTCCTGTGCGACGCGTGTGATGACGGCAGTGGCCGTGCGCTGCTGCACGCTGAGGACTACGATCTCGCCCACAATCTTTCGCGGCATAGGCGGGCGTCTGTCCTTAACGTCAGGCGTCGTAATCATAGGGCCGTAGATGCCTGTGTTGTTCGGGTCTTGTACGCGCTGCGCTTTGTTGGAGAATTTGCCCCCCTTGAAGCGCTCGCTCTCAAAGCCGGAGTTGGCCGTCGGCGTTATCTCTTCTTCAATGAGAGAACCCGTCACGTTGCCCCTGCCTAACGGGCGATAGATGGTGAAGTAATCGCCGGGCTTGACGTTGTCTTCCGTGCCCAGGTCTATGTAGATGATGTCGTTGACCGTCGGGGCTTCGCGCCCGTCGCGCGAGAGGACTATTCGGCCCCTCTGCTTCCCTGTGGGGTCTGCAAAGCGGTTGAGCGCCGTTTCATTGCGCGTGAAAGGCGCAACGCGCTCGTTGGCTGCGCGCAGAAGGTCTCCCAAAAGCATGATCTCGCAGGAATGCACGACGCGGGCAACCGAGAGGCGCTCCTTAACATCAACGACACGCAGCCGCCCGAGCTCCTGCGTGTAGACGCCCAGATAACCCTTCTTCCTGCTGAAGTCCGAGGTGAACTGGCCGCGCGGGCGTACGACCGAAAATTCCTGGCCGACCGTCACGCCCTGATTTGAACCGGCGTTGATGAAGACGATGTCGCCTTGCGCGTAGACGCGCTGTTCCTGCTCTTCTTCGCCGCCGACTATCTGTAGATTATTAGGAGCGGGCGCGTACTGTATAAAGCCGCCGCAGTAAAGCTCGTTGGCTCCGGCCACGCGCGGGGCGGCTTTCACTTCGGGGAGAGTGACCTGTATGGGCGTCGGCTGCTGCCGTGCGGTGTTGTCGGATGATTGAGTCGTCTGCGCGCTCAAAGGGCTGTAGATTGCGCAGGCCAAGAGCATAAGCGAGCCACTCAGGAGTCTAAATATCAGGTTGCTGGTACGCACGAAGGTTCTCCTTAGAAAAGGTTTGGAATTGGTCGCTCCGGGTAAGTCAAAAACAGTCGGCCAATCGCATGTTAAGAGGCGACTCCGACGCTGATAGAGGCGAGCGAGAGGGATTTTTCGAGCCGCGGCGCATAAAAAGCCGCAGCCCGGGGCGACTACAATCCTACTCGTTGGCGCGGGGCGCGGTCAATATAAATTTTTGCAGTGTTTAACGAGAGGGTGTTTGAGCCCGCTGGCGGGACTAACCCCTTCTGCCCTTGCGTTTTGATAATGTGCTTGGTAGTATCCACGTTTTGCCGGATAACGCTCCACGGAGTCTATGTGAGCCGGCGTAGCTCAGTTGGTAGAGCATCTGATTTGTAATCAGAGGGTCGGGGGTTCAAGTCCCTTCGCCGGCTCCAGCAATTTTGACAGCAAACGTGCAGGGGTGGTCGAGTGGTTAATGGCACCGGGCTGTAAACCCGGCGGGCTAACGCCCTACGTAGGTTCGAATCCTACCCCCTGCACCAGCAAGAGCAATGCGGAAGGCAGAGTGCAGAATGATGAGCTGTTCTTTCTTTCATTCTTAATCATGCATTCATCCTTCGTCGTTTTCTTAGGGCGGGAGTAGCTCAGTTGGTAGAGCATCAGCCTTCCAAGCTGAGGGTCGCGAGTTCGAGCCTCGTCTCCCGCTCCAAATTTTGAGTTTCAGGGCTCACTAGGCCCGAGTAGCTCAGGGGTAGAGCGCCTCCTTGGTAAGGAGGAGGTCACGGGTTCAAATCCCGTCTCGGGCTCCATCTGACACCGAGATATATCTTAATTTGAAGAGGGCATCCAAGAATGTCGAAAGAGAAATTTGACCGCAGCAAGCCGCACGTCAACATCGGCACCATCGGGCACGTCGACCACGGCAAGACTACTTTGACCGCCGCCATCACCAAAGTCTTAGCCAAGCATAACCCGAAGATCACCGTGCGCGCCTTCGATTCCATCGATAACGCGCCCGAGGAGAAGGCCCGTGGCATCACCATCGCCACCGCCCACGTCGAATACGAGACTCCGAACCGTCACTACGCTCACGTGGACTGTCCGGGCCACGCCGACTACGTCAAGAACATGATTACGGGTGCGGCACAGATGGACGGTGCCATTCTGGTGGTTGCGGCCACCGACGGCCCCATGCCTCAGACTCGTGAGCACATTCTGCTGGCCAGGCAGGTCGGGGTGCCGGCCATGGTCGTCTTCCTCAATAAAGTGGATGCCGTAGATGACGAAGAGCTTCTGGAGCTGGTGGAGCTGGAAGTCAGAGAGCTTCTATCGGCATACGAGTTTCCCGGAGACGACATCCCTGTGATCAAGGGCTCTGCTCTGGGAGCGCTCAACGGGGAAGAGAAGTGGGAAGGAACCATCGACGAGCTGATGGCTTCCGTTGACGCTTACATTCCGACTCCGCAGAGAGACACTGAGAAGCCGTTTTTGATGCCGGTCGAAGACATCTTCACGATACAGGGCAGAGGGACTGTTGCTACCGGAAGAATCGAGCGAGGGCGAGTGAAAGTAAACGAGACGGTAGAGATAATAGGGATCAGGCCGACGCGCTCGACCGTTTGCACGGGGGTGGAGATGTTCAAGAAGCTGTTGGACGAAGGGGTGGCTGGAGACAACGTTGGGCTTTTGCTTCGCGGTGTGGAGCGCAAGGACATCGAGCGAGGGCAGGTGATAGCCAAGCCGGGGTCGATAACGCCGCACACGAAGTTTCGTGCCGAGGCCTATGTATTAACGAAGGAAGAGGGGGGCCGACACACGCCGTTTTTTACGGGGTACAGGCCGCAGTTCTACTTCAGGACGACGGACGTGACGGGAGTGGCGAAGCTGCCGGACGGGGTGGAGATGGTGATGCCGGGAGATAACGTGGCGATGGAGATAGAGTTGATAGCGCCGATAGCGATGGAGAAGGGGTTAAGGTTCGCCATTCGTGAGGGGGGCAGGACGGTGGGGGCAGGGACTGTCTCCGAAGTTATTGAATAGCTTTGGCCCGGCTTGAGACGGGAATTTAGGTTTTGGAGAAGGTGAGTTATGCCGCGCGATAATATTGTGCTCCAGTGCACGGAATGCAAGAGCCGCAACTACGTGACGACGAAGAACAAGAAGACCACTACGGAGCGTCTGGAGTTCAGCAAGTTCTGTCGCCGTTGCCGCAAGCACACGGGCCACAAAGAGACAAAATAAGGGCGGAAGTCGGAATGCCGCAGTGATGAGTTCCTTTTGCATTCTGTCTTCTGACTTCTGCATTTCTCTAGGGGTATAGTGTCAACGGTTAGCACGTCGGTCTCCAAAACCGAAAGTCCGGGTTCGAATCCTGGTACCCCTGTGTTGTTTGTAGAAAGAAGGTAGAGGTCGGGTGTCTAAGTCTAGGAAGACCGACAGCGTCATGAGTGATAGAGATGATGATTTGCCGCACGGAGGAGAAGAGCCTGAGCTTGTAGACTCTTCCGCTGTGGGAACGCCTGCGCCGCGCGGCGCTCGTTTTGGTGAAGGGCCTGAAGGCAAGGCCACTCGTAGCGAGCGCGGCCTCCAAGGGCCTCGCGCCGGATTCTTCACGCGCGTTTCGCAGTTCTTTCATGACGTGCGCATGGAGATGCGGCGCGTCAGCTGGCCTTCATTCGACGAGGTTAAGAATACGACGATCATCACGATTGTCGCCGTCATCTTTTTCGCCGTCTACCTCTTTTCAGTCGATTGGGGCATCGTTTTGCTCGGGCGGCTTTTCTCCTGGCTCCTGGGCCTGATCGGAATTGAAGTCTGAGCGGTAAGGAAGTTTTACGGGATGCGTCAGTGGTACATCTTACATACTTATTCGGGGCACGAGAAGAAGGTGCGCGATAGTCTTAAGGCGCGCATACGCGACACCGAATTGCAGGATCAAATCCTTGAGGTGCTTGTCCCGACGGAAACGGTCGTGGAGATGCGCGGCAACAAGCGCGTCGAATCGTCGCGCATGTTCTATCCCGGCTACGTGCTGGTAGAGATAGAGTGTGATGATCGCGGGCACATACCCGATAACGTCTTCCATACGATTAAATCGACGCCGAAGGTCACGGGCTTCGTAGGCGGGCAGAATCCGACGCCGCTCACGGAGCAGGAGGTGGATCAGATAGTCCACAACGTGACGGAGGCCGCCGAGAAGCCCAAGCCGAAATACTCTTTCGCCGCGGGCGAGACCGTGCGCATAAAGTCCGGCCCCTTCCAGAGCTTCACGGGCAAGGTCGAAGAGGTCAACGACGACAAGTCCACTTTGAAAGTCACCGTCACCATCTTCGGCCGCTCGACACCCGTAGAGCTGAACTTCCTGGACGTTGAAAAAGTGACTTTCGCTGAAGAAGAATAGATCGAATCATGGCAAAGAAGATTACAGGTTACATTAAGCTTCAAGTTCCGGCGGGCAAGGCCAATCCTGCGCCGCCGATTGGCCCGGCTCTGGGTCAGCACGGCGTCAACATCATGGAGTTCTGCAAGGCTTTCAACGCGAAGACCGCGCAGATGGATCCGGACCTGAAGATTCCGGTCGTTATCACGGTCTACCAAGACCGCTCCTTTACCTTTGAGACGAAGACGCCGCCGGCGGCGGACCTTCTGAAGAAAGCTGCGGGCGTCGGCAAAGGCTCGGGCAAGCCTAACCGCGAAAAGATCGGCACCATCTCGCGCGACAAAATCGCGGAGATAGCCAAGACCAAGATGCCCGACTTGAACACCACGAGCCTGGATGCGGCCGTCAAGACCATAGAGGGCACGGCGCGGCAGATGGGACTCACGATAGAGTAAGTCTTGATTTTAGATTTTGGGTTTTGGATTAAAGGCTATGGCTCATGTCCGAAATCAAAGTCTAAAATCGTTGAGAGGGAGAGGCAGTGAGGATGCGTGGCGAGCTTGACGGCTAACCGCAAATCCAAAATCTAAAATCCAAAATGGATTGCCTCGCCTGAACCTCAGAGGTTTTGAATGAGAAAGCACGGAAAGAAATATCGCGCGGCTGCGGAAAAGATTGAGCTGGGCCGCAAGTACACGCTGGAAGAGGGCGTCGGGCTCTTGAAGGAGCTTTCCTTCGCCAAGTTTGATGAGACGGTTGAGCTGACGATGTGGCTGGGCGTTGACCCGCGCAAGGCTGACCAGCTTGTGCGCGGCACGGTCGTTCTGCCGCACGGCCTTGGCAGGTCTAAGACGGTGCTCGTCATAGCCGGGCCGGATAAGCAGAAAGAGGCGCAGGAAGCCGGGGCGGATTTCGTCGGCGGCGAAGAGATGGTTGACAGAATCAAGGGCGGGTGGCTCGAATTCGACGCCGTCATTGCCACGCCCGACATGATGCGTCTGGTCGGCCAACTCGGCAAAGTGCTCGGCCCGCGCGGCCTGATGCCTAACCCCAAGACGGGAACGGTGACGCCCGATGTCACGACCGCAGTGCGCGAGACGAAAGCCGGTAAGGTCGAGTACCGCGTGGACAAGACGGGCGTGATTCACGTGCCCGTTGGCAAGGTCTCCTTCGAGCCAGAGAAGATTCGAGAGAACGCGCAGGTTTTGATTGACGCGGTCGTCCGCGCCAAGCCTGCCACGGCTAAAGGCAAGTACGTCAGGAAGGTCAACCTTGCGGCGACCATGAGCCCGGGCGTGCTCCTGGACGATGCGCTGTACGGTAGATAAGTGAGGAGCGAACAGAAGAGATGAAAACAAGAGAGCAGAAACAGCAGGATTTGAGCGCCCTCACGGAGCAGTTCCAGAAGGCCACGGCCGCCATGGTCGTTGGCTTTCAGAAGATGACCGTGACCAAGGACCAGGAGCTTCGCAACCAGTTGCGCGAAGCCGGTGTGCGCTACGAAGTGGTCAAGAACACACTGGCGCGCAAGGCCGCCGTGGGCACGCCGTTCGAGCAGGCGTCAGAGCATTTCAAGGGCGTCACAGCCATCGCCCTGAGCGAAGGCGACCCCGTCACCCTGTCGAAGGCGATTTCCAAGTTTACGAAGGCGAACCCCGATACCTTCACCTTCAAGGTGGGCATCGTGGAAGGCAAAGTGGTGGCGCTTCCGGACGTGGAAGCGATTGCTTCGTTGCCGTCCAAGGAAGAGCTGATCTCCAAGATCATGTTCCTGATTAACTGCCAGGCGCAGCGCCTTGTCACGGTTCTTTCGGCCGTGCCGCGCAACCTGGCAATCGTCGTCAAGCAGATTGGCGATAGCCGGGGCAGCGAGGGCGCCGAAGCCCAGTAGAGTTTGAACGGGGCGGCCATCGCGGCCGCGACCGTTATTGAAAGAATTTGAGATTTCAGATTTGAAGTCTCAAGAAGAGTCAGCCGGACGCGGAAAAACGAGCGGGGCGATTATGTCAGGGTCGCCCGTCGCGGCTCGGACGCTTTTGCTGCCTGGATGCAACAGGCATAGACAGAGACGTCCCGTGGGTTCTCCTGCTGCTAAACCTGAAACGAAAAGCACACTAGAACCCTTTTGAGGAGGATGGATAAGCAATCATGTCAGCAACACGTGAAGATGTAATAGAGTATTTGAAGGGCATGACCCTTCTGGAAGCCTCGCAGCTCGTCAAGGAGCTGGAGGAGACCTTTGGCGTTTCGGCGGCTGCGGCTGCGGTCGCGGCTGCTCCGGCGGCTGCCGGCGGCGGCGAAGCTGCTGCCCCCGCGGAAGAGAAGACCGAGTTTGACGTTGTCCTTCAGGCCGCAGGCGGCAACAAGATTAACGTCATCAAGGTCGTGCGCGAGATAACTCAGCTCGGGCTTAAGGAAGCCAAGGATCTGGTCGAAGCCGCTCCGAAGGCCGTCAAAGAAGGCGTGTCCAAGGAAGAGGCCGAGACTATCCGCCAGAAACTGGCGGACGCGGGCGCGACCGTCGAGGTCAAGTAGTTCGCTGGAGCCGGAGTTCTCGTGCCGGGCTCTCGCCCGGCTGTTCGTATACTGTTTCCCGTGGGGAAGGCAACGAAGCGCGCCGCAGGCGCAACTCAATGCTTTCCCTCGGGCGGCAGGCATGACAAGTTCTGTAGGTTTTCCGGTTACCTTGACAACGCGGCGGGCGCGCGGTTAAGGTAAGGGAGTATTGAGGCGCTGGCGTTACTCCCAAAAAACTTGAGAAAAAATTCAGCCGCTTTGGGTCAATGGAAGCGGTCGGGGCATTTTGCGCCCTGACCGCTCTTTGGCGTCTCTGGAAATAGCTATCGGCGCTCAGCCGTCAGCCGTCAGCAAGCTCTACGGCCCGGGCGCGAACGAATATCAAAGTTCCTTGCATAACTATTCTAAAAGCCTGGTGGCCGATATGCTGACGGCCTGAGGCTTCTTTTAAGGAATCAAGATGTCTGCAAATCCGCTTCAAACAATTGGTGGGACTGGGCGACGCACCAGCCAGGCCCCCGTGCGCCATGATTTCTCTAAAATCGCTACGGCCGTACGCATCCCGAATCTGATTGAGATTCAGAGGGAGTCGTACAACCGCTTCCTTCAAATGGACCTGCTGCCGGAAGAGCGCGAGAACACGGGCCTTCAAGCCGTTTTCCGCTCGGTCTTCCCCATCTCGGACTTTCGCGGCACGGCCACGCTGGATTTCGTCGAGTACCAGATAGGCAACTGGCAGTGCAAGTGCGGCCGCCTGGAGGGCCTTAACTACCTGCGCTCGAACTGTAAGAGCTGCGGCTCGACGATAAAGGTTGACCCGCTGACTCCGGGCGAGACGCTCTGCCACAAATGCGGCACTTTCAACGCCGTGCGCCCGACGCTCTGCGACAACTGCGGCGAGCCCGTGGGCCTCAAGCACAAGCACGACCAGCAGGAGTGCCAGGAGCGCGGGATGTCTTACTCCGTGCCGCTCAAGGTCAAGATTCGCCTGACGGTTTTCGACAAAGACCCTGAGACGGAGACGCTCTCTATACGCGACATCAAGGAGGAAGAGGTCTTCTTCGGCGAAATTCCTTTGATGACGGACAACGGGACTTTCATCATCAACGGAACCGAGCGCGTCATCGTCTCGCAGCTACACCGCTCGCCCGGCGTCTTCTTCAAGCGCGGCGCGCTCTACGTGGCCAAGGTCATTCCGTATCGCGGCTCCTGGGTGGAGTTCGAGTACGACCAGAAGAACCTGCTCTACGTTCGCGTTGGAAAGCGCAAGTTCCTTGCGACCATCTTCCTGCGCGCTCTGGGCATCTGGCTTGACCCGTCGTTTGCCGGAAGAACTTTTCACGCCGACTCGGAGCTGGAAGAGGCCGTCAAGAACATCTCGTTCGGTGACGAAGACGTGCTTCGCACCTTCTACGTCTCGGACGAAGTGCGTGTGCAGGACGGACGCCTCTTCATACAGATTCCCGAAACCGGTTCGAGCAACCTGATCGGCATGAAGGTTGACGCGGACATCAAGGGACGCGGCGACGCGATCGTGCGCGCGGGCAAGAAGATTACGAATTCGGCGCTCGACGCCATGCGTAAAGGGCACATACGCGAAGTCGAAGTGGACACGGCTCAATTCGAGGGCGCGTTCTCTCTCGGCGACGTCATCAACACGGAGACGGGCGAAGTAATCCTCGAAGCCAACAACGAGATTACGCCCGCCAAGTTGCAGGAGATTGCGGAAGCCGGCGTGGCAACTTTCCGCGTCTTCTTCCCGGAGCGCGACGACCTGGGCGTGGTGCTTTCGCAGACCTTGAAGAAGGATGTCATCACGAAGCCCGTGGACGCGCTGCTGGAAATCTATCGCAAGATGCGTCCGGGCGACCCGCCGACCGTTCAGACCGCTTATCGTCTGCTGGAAGGCATGTTCTTCGACCCGCGCAAGTTCGACTTCTCGCGCGTGGGCCGCTTGAAGTTCAACATCAAGATGGGCAAGCCCGAGCGCGACCGCATCGACGATCCGCTTCTTTCGGCGCAGGACTTTGTGGAAGTCGTGGGTTACGTCCTGAAGATGCGCAAGAACCCGGTGGAGTTTCAGGCCGACGACATTGACCATTTGGGCAATCGTCGCGTCCGCGCCGTGGGCGAGCTGCTTGAAAATCAGTTCCGCATCGGTCTTGAGCGTATGGAGCGTGCCATCAAGGAGAAGATGTCCATACATCAGGAGATGCAGACGACCATGCCGCGAGATCTCATCAACGCCAAGCCCGTGACGGCTGCCGTTCGTGAGTTCTTCGGCTCCAGTCAGCTCTCGCAGTTCATGGATCAGACCAACCCGCTCTCGGAGATTACGCACAAGCGCCGTCTTTCGGCTCTCGGGCCGGGCGGCCTGTCGCGCGAGCGCGCAGGGTTTGAAGTCCGAGACGTTCACCCTACGCACTACGGCCGCATCTGCCCGATTGAGACGCCTGAAGGCCCGAACATCGGTCTCATCTCGTCTCTCTCCTGCTTCGCGCGTATCAACGAGTTCGGCTTCATCGAGTCGCCGTACCGCAAGGTGATCGAAGGCCGCGTGGTCGAGTTCGCGCGCGTCATCAACGGCGGCGACACCAAGTTCAAGCCGGGCGACCACGTGCCGCAGGAAGATATAGACAAGGCCAATAAGCGCGTCGGCGCAGACGGACGTCGCGCCGAAAGCGAGCCGTGGCCGTTTTACCTGACGGCGTGGGAAGAGGACAAGCACGTCGTTGGACAGGCCAACATCGAGTTGGACGAGACGGGCTACATCGTCAACGACCGCAACGCTTCTCGTAAGGCAGGCGAGTTCGTGCTCGCGCGCCGCGAGGAGATTGAGTACGTTGACGTTTCTCCGAAACAGCTCGTGTCCGTGGCCGCATCCTTAATCCCGTTCCTTGAGAACGACGACGCCAACCGCGCGCTCATGGGCTCAAACATGCAGCGCCAGAGCGTCCCGCTTCTCCGCGCCGAAGCGCCGTACATCGGCACTGGCATGGAGAAGGTGACGGCGCGCGATAGCGGTGCTGTTGTCGTCGCTCGTCGTGACGGTGTTGTCGACTACGTTGATTCGGAACGCATCATCGTGCGCGCAGATCACAACGTTGACGGCACCATCTCGCGCGAGGTGACGGCCGACATCTACTCGCTGATTAAGTTCAAGCGCTCGAACCAGAACACCTGCATCAACCAGCGGCCCATCGTTCACGTGGGCGAGCGCGTGGGGAAGGGGCAGGTAATAGCCGACGGTCCCTGTACGGACAGGGGCGAGCTGGCGCTGGGGCGTAACGTGCTGGTGGCCTTCATGCCCTGGCGCGGCTACAACTTCGAGGACGCTATCTTGGTGTCGGAGCGTCTGGTCAAGGACGACTACTACACTTCGATTCACATTGAAGAGCTTGAAATCGAGGCGCGCGACACCAAGCTCGGGCCCGAAGAGATTACGCGCGACATCCCGAACGTGGGCGAGAACATGCTGCGCGATCTGGATGAGTCGGGAATCATACGCATCGGCGCTCAGGTCAAGCCCGGCTCGATCCTGGTCGGCAAGGTGACGCCGAAGGGCGAGACGCAGTTGACCGCCGAAGAGAAACTCTTGCGCGCCATCTTCGGCGAGAAGGCCGGTGACGTTAAGGACGCATCACTGATTTGCCCTCCGGGCATTGACGGCACCGTCGTTGACGTACAGGTCTTCACGCGCAAGGGGCAGGAGAAGGACCAGCGCTCTCTTTCAATCGAACAGTCGGAAGAGGACAGCCTCCGCCGAGACCTTGAGGACGAGATACGCATCCTGCGCGAGCAGCGTGACGAGCGCATCTACGAGCTCTTTGAAGGCCGCAAGCTTGCCAAAGACCTGACGGTCAATAAAGAGACGGTCATCCCTCGCGGCGAGCGTGTTACGCGCGAGATGATTCAGGGCGTAGAGCCGAAGTTGCTCAGAAAGGCCGAGCTGACCTCTACCACCATAGATATAGCCGCCGAGATTAAAGAATACGAAGACCGCACCGAAAGGCAGATTCGTATTCTCTCGGACATCTACGAAGAGAAGATAGCGAAGCTCAAGCAGGGCGACGAGCTTGCTCCCGGCGTTATCAAGATGGTCAAGGTCTTCATAGCCATGAAGCGCAAGCTCTCGGTCGGCGACAAGATGGCCGGACGCCACGGCAACAAGGGCGTCATCGCCCGCATACTGCCGGAAGAAGACATGCCGTACCTGCCCGACGGGACGCCCGTCGAGATTGTTCTCAACCCGCTCGGCGTCCCCAGCCGCATGAACGTGGGCCAGATTCTTGAGACGCACCTTGGCTGGGCGGCGCGCGTGCTGGGCGTACACTTCGCCACGCCCGTCTTTGACGGCGCAACGGAGAAAGAGATAAAGGAGCGCCTGCGCGAGTCTGCGACGCGCCTGCGCGAAGCGGGCCAGCCCGAGATAGTCAACGAAAGCGGCAAGACAGTTCTTTATGACGGCCTGTCGGGCGACGCTTTCGAGCAGAAGGTGACGGTCGGCTACATATACATGCTGAAGCTCTCGCACCTTGTGGACGACAAGATTCACGCACGCTCAATCGGGCCTTACAGCCTGATAACGCAGCAGCCTCTGGGCGGCAAGGCGCAGTTCGGCGGCCAGCGCTTCGGAGAAATGGAAGTCTGGGCGCTTGAAGCCTACGGCGCGGCGCACATCCTTCAGGAGCTTCTCACGGCCAAATCGGACGACGTGGCCGGGCGCTCGAAGATTTACGAGGCGATAGTCAAGGGCGAAGCCGATTTCGATCCGGGTCTACCCGAATCCTTCAACGTGCTGGTGCGCGAGCTTCAATCGCTCTGCCTTGACGTCGAGCTGATTCAGCGCGACGGCGAGAACGGAGCGGCTGCGCTCGGTGACGGCACGGGCGAAGCCATACTGGTCGGCGGCGTAG
>DASVVZ010000567.1:0-3692 GCA_036389875.1 Pyrinomonadaceae bacterium | reverse complement strand
AAATAATAGAGCCAAGAACGTGACGCTTCATGTCCCGGATTATACAGCAACACAAATTAGGACAATACCACCCTTTTTGCACAGGTAATTGCATACCTGTTATAATGCCCATTCTCCTCTTTGCCCCTATTATCTCCTCAGAAAACTTAATATAAATTGTCGGAGGGAAAATTATGCAAGGGAAGTTCAGGGTAATTACTGTCGCTACGCTGGCGTGCCTGTTGTTGATAGGAACGCAGTCCATAGCTTCAGCGCAGGGGCGTGGAGGCGGAGGCGGCCGGGGTTCGGGCAACGCGGGCGGCGGTCGCGGCATGGGCAACGCCGGTGGCGGCGGCCAGCCCACAGGCGTGGGCGCAGGCAGGGGCATGGGTACCTCTTCTGAGAGGTCGAATGGTCGCGCTGACAGTGGGCGCGGCACCGCTTCCGGCCGGTCCGGGGGCCGTTCTGATGCAGGGCTTGAGCGTGCTCGTTTGCAGCGCGAGAACGCACAGCGCGCAGATAAAGAGCTTCGCGATCATCCTAATATGGCCGGAAGGCTGCAAACGACCGCCAACGATTTGAGGGAAGGCTATCAGTCAGCGCTCGCCGCCAACCCCAACTTGAAGTTCGGCCAGTACGTGGCGGCCACAAGATTGGCCTCCAACCTTGGCAGAAGATATCCGGGCGTTACCAGAGAGGCTATTCTCGCGGGACTCATGAATAATCAGAGCATAGGAGAGACGCTTCAGGCGCTGGGCCTCAGCGAGCGGGAAGCCGGAGAAGCCAAAAACCGGGCGGAACGGGAAATAAAAGAAGCCAAACGTCGTAACTAAAAGCTGTCGTATGGTTAAAGGAAGGGCGACCAAATCTATGAAGGTTTGGTCGCCTCTCGCATGGAAGCGACACTATTCGCGCTCGCGTTGAATGAGTTGTTAGCCGCCATCGGGCCGAAATAATTCGACGCTGATGTGAGGATTCACCTTCACTCGCACGCCCATCGAAGCAATCCATTCTTTCCCATAATATTCAATGTATTTGTCCGCCGCCCCGATTTCTAAAGATTCATAGCCATTCTCATGCGAGATATATTTTGCTCCCGCAGTACTCATGATTTTAGTTCGCAGCACTGGCTCATCAATGCCCTCACGGAAAATCTCAAGATGGACATCAAAATCATAATGGAAGAAGCTGATTATTAGACGTAACCCATCTCTCTCAATATTGAAGGACAAATATAATTCGTCCTCGTCTTTCTCAGGCAAGACTCCGAAGAACTCAGTAAGTTCATATTCGTCCCACTTGATCGGTTTAGTCATATTCCCAAGATACTGCTTCTCCGGAGCTGTATGGTCTAACGCCGCGATTTGCCGGGACGGATACAGCTACACCGCGTAACGAGTTGTCGATAAACTCTAAGCTGATTCCGAACCGCCTACTGTATCCTCCTCGACCTCTTCTAATTTGCCGTATCTCTTTTCCAGAGTGTCGAAGTGGGCTTTCAGCTCTTCGTCCGTCTGACAAGTGTTGAAGACCTCTTCCACCATCCCTTTATCCGTAACCTCGGCCTCTTTGAGTCCGGTGATTCCGGCAATGGTTTTAGTCATGGCCCGAATCAACTCCCGCCCTTTGACTATTCCCGTCGCCCCTGCTGAGCAACTGTGCGGTTTCAGTTGCGGCTGAAGTTTGTTATTCACATTAGTAATCACATTCATCAAGTGGACGACATGTTTGATGTTGTCCTGCATATAGGTCATGGCTGGCTTCCTTTCCTGTGTAAAAGAGGGCAGCAGGTATACGGATAGGTAGACAGCCGAACCTGACCTTCAACCGGACTCGCAATAAGCTTGATCGTTATCATCAAGCTTAATTGCTAGGCAGTCAACGCCTGCGTTGGGCTTCCGCCTTATTGATAACAGTGGCATACCGCGCCATTCTGTTGCGATGAAACTCGACGAACTGCTTTCGGCAGTGCGTCTATAATCATCTTATCTCCCGCCTGAGCTTCCGGGTGACATCGCGTACTTGACCGGCGAATTGACTATAGTGTTGGCGGGCTTAGTAGGCATAAGGATGAAGAGCCGATTAAAGATGTGATTGCCTCTGCGCAAGGTCTGCGCCGCGGTTTTAGCGACACACCGTAAAGACAGGGTACTCGCCGGAATCGCTTGCTCTCCTACTGACCGCATGTTTGACGGCAACCACTTCTTTATACATCAGTCGGCGCACGTACTCCTGTGCGCACTGGCGAAAGAGTTGCAAAAGCAGGTTGATAGTCTCGCCAGAGCCTTCAAGGAGCCTTCATAAGCTATCTCTATAATTTCAGCCAAGCCTTCCCCCTGGGGGGGAAGGCTCATCGCTTTTATTCCTGCGGCAGAGGCGAGATGTGTCCGGAAACGGATTGCCAGCGACCTTCACGCATCACGAAGAGTTCGGTAAACCTGTAGCTCTGCTTAGAGTGCTGCTCTTGATACTGCCACGCCACGTGAGTTCGGCCGGTTATGATAGCCGTGGCATCGTAGAAGCGTACGACCAGATGGTCGTTCGTGACGGAAGTGTATTTGAGGTCGCCGGCTTCGAGCGCCGCAAATAGTTGAGATTTGTTGACGACGTTGCCCTAGTCTCCTGTAAAGAGGAAATCGTCAGCCCATATCTCTCCGAGCCTTGCCAGGTCGCCCTTGACGAAGGCTTCGCCCGCCTCCGAGAGTAGTTTTAGCAATTCCTGCGTATGCTGTCGTTGCTCCATAGTATTTTCTTCTCTGATGGGACCGGGTTGTTTAGCGCGACCTATTATATCGCAGCGATTCCATTAACCGGAATCGCCCTCAGTGATGCGGCGGAGGCCGCCAGGATTTCTCTCCTAATATCATTTATATTACTTTGTGCTATCCGGTGAGCGGTAGCTATACCACATCAGGCGGCGAAGTGTATAACAGAAAGCTTTTAGCGCCCGGTTAATTAAGATTGCGTTGATGAAAACAGATCACAAGTTATCAGAGCCGGCATCGGCATCAGAAAAACCCGGGGCGCGTCTGACTAATGTACTAGGTAAAGCCCACCTTGTTTATCTGGGACTCCTGCCTTCATTTGCTACGTTCGCATTGCTCTATACTTACGGCCACCCGGCGCCGCTGCTATTGTTTCTAGGCGGCACAGTAGCCGTCAGCGTCTACCTAGCCGTAATCATCTCTTATACGAGGATTCCGTCATCTTCATGGCTAAGTCTCTTTATCATCCTTGACGGCCCGGCGTGGGTGATGCTGTCTCTGCTATACAGGGAAATGAGGTTGCCCGTATTTGCCATAGAAGGCTTTCTAGTTGACGGCACTGCTATCTGGCTCTCGACGCTCATCCTGGCCCTACGTTCGGATAAACCGACGCCCGGGCAGCGGGCTGCTTCGGTTGGGTTTATGCTTGTCGCCCTGGCGGCAACGGCCAGCCTCGTCTGGCCGTATCTGCGAGCCGTTTTATGGGGCGAATGGTTAAGCCTGTCTTGGCTCGGGATGGGCATAGTCGAAGCATTGATAGTCAACTACAAATTATTGGAGCGTGATGAGATCGTTCGTAACAGTGACTACGCTTCAGTCTACATTGCCGTCCTGGTTATGGTGTGGGTCGGCTCGCTGCTGGGAAACGCGTTTCATTAATACCAGAACCGTAAGAATCAGGTTTCGCGCCGCCGTACCGGGACGGGTGTTCGTAAGGACGGCGTCGAT
>DASVVZ010000566.1:0-4253 GCA_036389875.1 Pyrinomonadaceae bacterium | reverse complement strand
GGTGATCGACATGCATCGCGCGCGGCACGATGAAATCTCTATTGACGACTGGTCGGAGGGCGGAGGCGAGACGCAGGATAGACCCGGCTGGAGAGCGGAGGCGCGTGGCGGCGAAAGTGCTATGGTGGATAGAATCGCACGCGATCGTTACAAGGAAGTGACCCTGGCCGCTCTGGACACTTCGCTCGCCACGCTGGACGACCACGAGAAGCTGTTGCTCCTCTACTACCATGTTGAAGGGCTGAAGCTGCGCGAGATCGCCAGGCTGGTCGAGGAGCCGCAATCGCCTTTGCGTCGCTGGTTTCAGCGACAGTCCAAGCGCCGCACGGTTTCACCCGAGGCGCGCGTGCATGAATCGACCGTCATGCGCTGGCTGGAAAAAGTTTACGGTAAGGTGCTCGCACGCTTTCGAGAAGAGCTGGAAGGAAAGGGCGGATTGACGCCCGAAGAGATAGAGATTTGTCTTGGCATGGCGACGGAAGATTTAGCTGCCGAGGATGTGCGTCGCCATCTGATGGATACCGAAGGCGAGAATTTGAGCAAAGGTTAGAAAGAAGAATCGTCCAGAAGGACAGGGAGGCGGGAGGAGCCAGAAGCTGTGCCGCGACCGAAGAACAACAGAGAGACAGAGGGCATTCGCCTTATGATTCACCAGCACTTACAGCGCAGCGCGATGGTAGCACCGCCTGTCATAGCAGGAGTGCATCTGGATGAAGACGCCCTCTCCGCTTTCGTTGAAGGACGATTGACGGAGACGGAGTCCTCGCCAGTCGTGCAGCATCTGGTGGGCTGCGCCTTCTGCCGGCGGGCGACCGCCGAGCTTATACGCCTGGAATCCGAGACGGGCCCGGCGGAAACCGCTCTTCCCGCCAGTGAGCAGGAAGAGCCGGGTAGGATTCGCAGCCTTCTGGACAAGCTGGCCTCGCGCGTTCTCCCGCAATCCGAAGGCGATTCTGTCTTCGCCTATCACGCCCCGGCAGAAGACTTCAAGCCGAAGACGGAAACCACACCCGGCAAGGAACAGGGCGACGACACCACCGAAGGCGAAGAGAAACAGGACGAAGGATAGTAGACAAAGAGAATAGAGACGGGCCGCGAGCCCACACTAAACGGCACGAAGGTCTAGAGACCTTCGTGCCGTTTAGTGTGGGCTCGCAATTTATCTACGCTACTGCTTCTTCTTCCGACTCGGGCGCGGGGACGAATCGTATGCGGCGTATGCGGCGGCGCTCCACGCGCTCGACGGTGAAGCGCGCTCCTTCGTATTCCACCTCTTCGCCGGGGCGAAGAAGCCGCCCCGTCTGAGCGAGCATGAATCCGGCCAGCGTCGTGTAGCCGGCTTCCTCCGGCAGCTTCAGGTTGAAGCGGCGGTTGGCGTCGCGCACGGCCAGCATCCCGTCCAGAATATAGGTGCCGTTGTCTTCGACAATCTGGGCTCGCACCTCTTCGTCATACTCGTCGTTAATCTCGCCGACAATCTCTTCCAGCAGGTCTTCCATCGTGACGATGCCTTCTATGCCGCCGTGCTCGTCTATGACGAAGGCAAGGTGCGTCTGCGCCGCCTGCATCTGTGCCAGCACTCCGCCGAGCCGTGCGGTCGCGGGAATAAACATGGGAGGGTGCAGATGTTTTTCAAGCTGAAACTCGCTGGAGGGCTTTCGTATGCACTGCATCAAATCTTTCATGAAGAGCACGCCCTGTACGTTGTCCAGGCGCTCCGAGTAAACGGGCAGGCGCGAATAGCCCGTTTCGCAGAAAGCCTTCTCGGACTCTTCGAGAGTTGCCGTGACGGGCAGCGCGATTACGCTCATCCTGGGGATCATAGCCTCCCGCACCTCCGCCTGCGCAAAGTCCAGGACGCGATTAATCAGGAGCCGCTCGCTCTCTTCCAGCATCCCGCCCTGCTGAGAGCTGTTGACGAGCTGGCGAATCTCTTCCTCTGTGTAGATTGAGCCGTGGCCGCCCGTGTAGTGCAGGCCGATGAGGCCGACCGTGCGCGCGCTCGCCCAATCGAGCGCCCAGATGAAGGGACGAAATATCCTGTAGAAAATCTGCATCGGAAGCGCCGTCCAGAGCGCGACATTTGCGGCGCGCTCCAGGCCCAGAAGCTTCGGAGCCTGTTCCCCAAGCACTATGTGAAGCGAGGTGATAATGCCGAAGGCTATGATGAAAGAGATGGTGTGAAGCAGTGCGTCGGAGACGCGCCCCGCGAGAGGGCCTTCCAGTATGTGCGCGATTGCCGGCTCGCCTATCCAGCCCAGTGCGAGAGAGGCCAGGGTGATGCCCAACTGCGCCGCGGAAAGATAGGCGTTCATGTTATTGAGCAGGCCCATGAGCCTTTTGGCAGAGCCGCTGCCTTCGGCCGCCATCGTCTCTATGCGCGAGCGGCGCACGCTGACGAGCGCAAATTCCGCCGCGACGAAAAAACCGTTGGCCAGGACCAGCAGTAAGACGGCGACTATATTCAGAACTATGTACATATACAAAACGAGTCCCTGCGCATCGGATTGCGATATTCGGGAGCTGCAATCTCTGTTTTCGGTTAATTAATCCCGTACAGCTTAAACTGCCGGGGCGTGGCAGCACAACTTGGGCTCACGGCTGAAGACGCTCGTGAAGGAGGCGGCAGAACTCGACTATGCGGTTCTCCGCCCAGAAGCGGTCCTCCCCATAGGAGTCGGCGGCGACAAAGCCCACGTGGCCGCCGCTCTTGGTCGCCAGAAGAATAATGTTTGGGTTTTGTTCGATTTCCGCGTGGCGAAGCGGGTCGAACGGAATAAAGGGATCGTCTTCGGCATGTATGATGAGCGCGGGCTTTCGTATACGCGGAAGCAGTGGAAGCGAGCTCGTGCGCGCGTAATAATCGTCAGCGTTCTTAAAGCCTCCGTGGCGCGCGGTAAAGCGCTCGTCAAAGTCTCGTATGGTGCGCACGCGGCGCAAGCCCTGTATGTCGTAAAGCTCGGGGAAGAGCTTCTTCTTCCTGCGCATGCGCGAGTGCAGGCTCCGCATGAAGCTCTTCTGGTAAAGCCAGTTCGAGCGGCGCTCGATGGTGTTGGCAGCGGCCACAAGGTCTACGGACGGCGAGATGGCGCAGATGCCCTTAAGCTCATCCGGCAGCGAGTCGGCCTCTTCGCCCGCGAGCCGCAGTGACATATTGCCGCTCATGGAAAAGCCCACCAGGTAGATTTCGCTGAAACCGTCCGTCTCAATCAGCTCGCGTATGACGAAGCGTATGTCGCCCGTCAGGCCGCTATGATAAATGGTCGGAGTCAGGTGCTCGGTCTTGCCGCAGGTGCGCAGGTTCAGACGCGCCACGTTGAAGCCCGCCCGGAAAGCCTTGTCAGCCGTCCCCAGTATGTAGATGGATTCCGTGGAGCCTTCCAGACCGTGAAGCAGCACTATAAGCGGGCGTTCCTGCTTCTGCGCCTGCCAGCGGTAATGCGCCAGCACGCGCACGCCCGGCTCGACCTCAAAAAGCCGGGCGTTGTCTCGCGACTGCTCCTTGAGCCTGTGGCGGCGCGGCCAGGCGTAAGCGGCCAGCGTCTGCCCGTGCCCGCTCGTAAAGAGAGGGTGCGGGACGAAAGGTCTTTCGGACAGAACGCGGCGTATGGGCTCAAGCGTCTCGCGCGCAGAGTCCGGCACGCCGCCCTTTGTCGAAACCGATCGAACCAAGGTTTCCGTTCCCTCACTCATCTCACGCGCCAGCAGACGGATTTCAAGCCCGCCCCGAAGATAAAAGAGAAACCATCAAAACTCACGCCGAAAAATTTACAGCCGCCCCGGCATCTCTGTCCAGACCTTTGCCTTTTAGGCAAACCGCGTGGGCTCGCCCGACGGCGGGTCGCCCGCCGGGAGTGGGCTGTCCGGCTCGCGCACGGGCGCGGCGGGCGAAGGGTTTGTGTCGGGTGGAAGCGGGAGCGGTTCCGGCTGCTCGGGGTCTGGTTGAATAGGGTCTTGCGGGCGCGTCGGCGGGAGGTCAGGGTCGCCCGGCTGCGGCAAAGGCTCTTCGGGCTGCGGCGGTTCCGTGTTTGGATTACGGGTCATGAATTTTAGCTCCTTATTCTTTATAGAGACAGTTTGAAGGGGTGGCGCGTCGCAAGGCTCTCAAAAAATTTCCTCTTCAATCGTTATCTTTAGCGGCCCGTTGAAGGGCGGCGACGACGAAGCGAATCATGCGGTAGCTGATGTGCGAAGGCAACGCGTCGCGCAGGGGGCGAAGAAGCTCCGTGCCCAGCTGTTCCACGGCCAGCTCA
>DASVVZ010000565.1:0-3081 GCA_036389875.1 Pyrinomonadaceae bacterium | reverse complement strand
TAGGCGTAGGCGACGGCTTCACGTTCGGGTCAAATCGCGTGCGCAGGTCTTCGTCGTTCAGGCGCTTGGGCGTCGGCGTGAAAGCGACAGGGACGCTTGTATGTTTGCCGACTAAGACAATCTTTCCGGCCACCTGCGCCTTGACGCTCTCCAAGTAGGCCGTCAGCTCTTCCTGCGTGGGCCTTTCGGGCGCGACCATTTGAAAGGCTTGCGATGCGACCGCCCCGTTTGTGCCGGGCGTCCAGGCCAGGACCTCGAAAACGAGACTGTCTTTGACGGGCGAGACTATGAAGCCCGAAGCGCGCTCGTTCAGCCAGCCGGGATGCCCGAAGTTCCACGGCTCAAGATGAGCGTTCTTGAATCCCCAGGACTGCATCTGCCTGACGGCCCAATCGCCCGCAGCCTTCAGGTTGGGCGAGCCGGTCAGGCGCGGCCCGTAAACGTCTGCGAAGACTTGCAGCGTCCTCATAATCTGCGAATTGTCCGTCTCCTCCTTCAGAATCCGGGCGTAGATGTCCGACGAGATGCGCTCCTGCGTGCTGGTGCTGACGGGTTGCATCAGAAAAACAGAAACGAGCGCGAGCGTTATGGTCTTAGCAAGGAAGGTTCTTTTCATCTTAAGCGCCTGCCGAAAGATAAATTTTAACTGCCAAAGGGATAAGAAGCATTCAACTACAATTCTGCGAATATGAGAAGCGCCGCGAGAGCTATTTCCAAAATGCTCTTCTTAATGAAAGATAAAAGCCCCTGAAAGGGGCTAAAGGGGAATGGCCTTCTCTTGTAGTGCTCTCAAAGCATCTGCGAGCTTTAAGGCTTTGGTCAGAGCCGTCGAATTTCAAAAGATAGAATCGAGATGGTTCTTTCCGCTCGCTCAACTTCCAGATTGACTTCCGGGTTAGGGGGCAAGGATTTCAGGTGCTTGAGCAACGCCACCAGTGTAGCATTGTAAGCCACCCCGGCTTTGCGCGCGACGGAGGCGGCGTCCGGTACGGCCGCCGCATTGTCCTTTAATGCGACGAAATACTTCGACATCGCATCGTGAAAGAAGGATGCCGAGCTATAGACTTCATGCCGAAGCTTCATCAACTCGTCCGTCATAATTTTACGCTGCTCTATGGGACGTGAAGCCGCCCCCTATATTCCTTCCGTCAGCTTGCGAAAGTGATAACCCATGGCGGCCAGCGTGACTGCGTGCGGAAGGTTCTGGCGATGATGCTTAATCGCATGGCTCAGGTAACGCCAGAACTCCATGCGCGCAGGGTCGCGCACGCCGAGCGCCAGCACCACGCGGGCAAACGCCCGCATATCGCTTGAGAGGCGCGACCGGCGCGGCTCCGGCCTGTCGCTTCTTAAATGAGAGAGGCAGTCCAGCGCCCTTCGGTAGTATTCCGCAGGGCTGTAGATGTTTTGCAGGATGCTCTTGTAGCCCTCAATGAGCCGCGCCGTCTCCATTCGCGGCACGAAGTTAAGCGAGCCGTCCGTGTTGTTCCCGGTGCTCTCTTCCAGCAGCCTTCCCTCCCGCTCCAGCCTCCTCCACAACTGCGTGTCCGGCAAGGCCGTCAACAGCCCCACCATCGCCAGCGGTATCCCGCTCTCCTGTATGAACTTTATCTGCCTTTCGAATATGTCTTCCGGGTCAGAATCAAACCCGACGATAAAACCTGCCATCACCTCCAGCCCGTAGCTCTGAATCTTCCTCACCGAATCCAGCAGGTCTCGTCTCGTGTTCTGTCCCTTCTGCGCCTGCTTTAAGCTCTCTTCCACTGGCGTCTCTATCCCTAAAAAGACGCGGCGGAAGTTGGCGCTGCGCATCATCTCGAGCAGCTCTTCGTCTTCGGCCAGATTGACGCTCGCCTCTGTGATAAAGCTGAAGGGAGCACCATGACTCTCTGACCACTCTATCAGGTCGGGCAGCAGTTTCTTGACGTTGCGCTTGTTGCCGATGAAGTTGTCGTCAACTATGAAGACCAGTCCTCGCCAGCCCAAGTCCAGCAGTGCGTCCAGCTCATCGATCATCTGCCGGTTGGATTTGGTGCGAGGGACTCGGCCGTAAATCTCTATGATGTCGCAGAATTCGCATTGAAAGGGGCAGCCTCTGGAATACTGCACGCTCATGGCGCTGTAGCTATTAAGCTCGGCCAGGTGGAAATGCGGGACCGGCGTAGATGTCAGAGCGGGCTTTGACGGCGATTGATAGATGCGTTTGGCGCTTCCTTCATCAAGCTCGCGCAGGAATTCGGGCAAAGTGGTCTCGGCTTCGCCTATGAAGATGTGGTCGGCTTCGGGCAGTTGATCGGCGCTGGTAGAAACGTAGGGGCCGCCGACTATGACCCGCCTACCGAGCGCCCTGCAAAGACTCACCACCTGCCTGAGAGAGTCTTTCTGCACCAGCATGGCGCTTACGAGCACCACGTCCGCCCAAAGGATCTCCTCTTCCTTCAGCCTCGTCACGTTCATGTCGACGAGGCGGCGCTGCCAATCATCGGGCAGCATCGCGGAGACGGTCAGAAGACCGAGAGGCGGAAAGGCCGCGCGCTTTCCTTCGAAGGTGAGCGCGTGGCGAAAGCTCCAGTAGGTGTCGGGAAATTCAGGATAGACAAGCAGCGCTTTCATATAGATTGTCCTCTCCCCTTTGAGTCCCTTATCCCTCACGAACTATTTCGGGTTCCTCTTTGCTCATCGTGGGGCGTGTGTTGACGCTCTCTGCCCGGGCTCGTCTCTTGCGCGCCTGCCAGTAGTTGCCCGTGGCTTCACGCGCGAGCTTGAAGATGGATCTTCGATTCTGTGCGATCACCTTGAGCCAGGCGCGCGTGGTCATCTGCGGAAAGTAGATGCCGCGGAAGAAGAGCCGCATGACGAAATGTATCACGCGGAAGTTAATGGGCTGTTCCTTTATGGAATCAATCGCCTGCTCGATTCTCTCCGGGCTGTAGGAGGCGGCCCACGCGCGGTCAAGCTCTTCCTGCGTTTGCTCTATGGTCATCTTCAAAGGCTCATGAGCCATCTGGTAGGGCGCAAACTCCAGCCAGTGTTTCGGACGCGTGAGTCGCCCGCTAGTTTCCAGCCGCTTGTAGAGCGGCG
>DASVVZ010000564.1:0-4889 GCA_036389875.1 Pyrinomonadaceae bacterium | reverse complement strand
TTATCCCGCGGCCTTTCCCCTTTCGGCGCGGGGCGGTCTTCCTGCGACTCGGGCTTTTGAGATGGGGCTCGCGGCGCTTCTGCTTCCGCGGCGCCGTGTCTTTCGCCCACCGGCTTGATGATAATCTCGTTGACCTGGTCGTCAAGTCTTCCTATGACACCCATGCGTGGTGCGCTCCTTTCGCTCCCGGCCGAAGCGGGGCGCTCGCCCCGGATATTGAAATAACGCCGAGGTGAGTGGTAAAAATTGGGAGCTGGAAATTCCACAGTCTCCCCGTTAATTATCCGGCTCAATTCGTCCTGACGATAGTTTATGACCATAAATAAGAGTCTGGCAAATAAGAGCATGAGTGCGCGCGTGTGGCTTATGTTCCTGACCGTCACGGGAAGCGTCCTGCTTGTGCTGGGCGGCGCGAGCGCTCAACAGGGCGGAAGCCAGCAGAGGCCGCGCAGAGTCGGACAGTCGCAGCCTTCGCAGACTCCGCCGCCCAGCGCGCCTGCCGCCACACAGCCCGGCGAAGAGGTAGGCGAAGGCGATGTGGTGCGCGTGGAAACACAGCTGGTTTCCGTCCCCGCGGTCGTCACAGATGGCGCAGGCCGCCCGCTTGCCGGATTGCGCGCCGAAAATTTTCGCCTCTTCGAGAACGGCCAGCAGCAGGCCATCTCCAACTTTGCTACGACGGAAGCGCCTTTTGAGGTGGCGCTTCTGCTGGACACCTCCGGCTCCACACGCGCGGATGTGCAGCTGATACGACGCGCGGCGAGTCTCTTCATAGATTCGCTGCGTCCCGGCGACCGCGTGGCCATCATCAGCTTCAACGTAGTGCGCGAAGAGCGGGACAGCCTGGCCACGGTTGAAGTAAATACGCCTTTGACGAACGACCGGGCACGCCTTCGCCTGGCGCTGGAATCGGTTGGGGCGAGCAACGGCACGCCTTACTACGACGCTCTTGAGCGCATCAGTAATGACATCTTCAACGAGCCGCCGCGCGAAGAAGTGCGTGGCCGCAGAGCCGTGGTAGCCCTGACGGACGGCGTCGATTCATCCAGCGACGCGGAGTTCGCGGAGGCCCGCGCAAGACTGCTGCGCGCGGGCGTGACCTGCTATTTCATACAGGTCAACACGGAGGATTACGTGGAGGAGCGTTTGATGCGAGATTGCAACGATTACGGCACGCTCAGGCTTTCACGAACTCAGTTGCAGCGCTATAGAAGGATATTCGTGCCGCGTGCGCCCGCGGGCGATTACAGCAGCTTCTGCCAGATGGGACAGTTCGAGCGCATGAAGATAAGCCGAGATCTCTATAACCTTGCTCGCTCGGAGATGGCCGATTTGGCTCGCTCCTCCGGCGGCAGGGCTTTCGAGGCGACAGACCTGCGCGACGCGCGAGCGGCCTTCTCTCAGGTCGCATCAGAAATCGGCACGCAGTACAGCCTCGGCTATTACCCGACCAACAAGGCACGCGACGGTCGCTTTCGCGCCATACGTGTAGAGCTCAAGGGGGTTGAGCGCGGCGCACAGGTGCGCGCACGCGAAGGCTACTACGCGCCCAGATGAGAGACCTGTAAGGCTCACACACTGCCGGTCAAGCAGAGCGACCGCCGCCCAGTTCTTATCGGAAACGCTTTCTAATAAGAGAAAGGAAGGACTATGACCCGAAAGAAAAAAGGTTTAGGTCTGATGCTTGAGCGTTTCTCGCATCACGCTACGGCCTGGGCCGGTAGCTCCTGGGCGTTCATCATGGCCCTGCTGGTGATTGTCATCTGGATAGTCACGGGGCCGATTTTCAGGTTCTCGGACACCTGGCAACTGGTCATTAACACCGGAACGACGATTGTGACGTTCCTCATGGTCTTCCTCATACAACGGGCCCAGAACAAGGACGCACTGGCCATACATCTCAAGCTCAACGAGATGGTGGCGGCGCTGGAAGGGGCCAGCAACCGCTTGATTGACGTGGAAGACCTGACCGAAGACGAGGTGAAGGTGCTGCACAAGTACTATCAGAAGCTTGCCAGGATGGCCAAGCGTGATAGCAGCCTCACAGTCTCGCACTCTATAGAGGAGGCGGAAGAGCAGCATGAGCGCAAGAAGGGAAGAAAGCACGGCGTGAAATCCTGAAGACGGGCTCGCCGGTTTTATGCCTTTCCTCTTTCTAGGGATTTAACCTTTTCAGCCTTTGCAGGCCAGTCGCCCTTGAGAAAGGCGCGTATAGCGGGAAAAACCAGTTCGGGAAATTCCGCGAACGATTGATGCGCGCCGCCTTCTATCGTCAGCAGCCGCGCGTTCGGCAGCATCATGGCCCACTCGCGCCCGGCCCCGTAAGGCGCGTTACGATCCTTTGTCCCGTGTATGGTGAGCACAGGGATTTTGACTTTAGCCACTTCCGCTTTTGAGATAGCCAGACGCTGTACGGATGCGAAGTGAAACTGAAAGTGTCTGGCAATATTGACGGGCCACTCATTCGGCATCTCGCAGACCCCTCGGCCCAGTTTCTCCACGTTCGCAGGATTCCCAACCAGCACAAAGCGTATCACCTGCCATTGCTTCTGGCAGAACTCTTTCGGGCTCGTCTGGTCAAAGCCGCCCTTGCGCAGTTCTTCAAGCTCGGCCAGCTTCGCGGGCTCAACGGGGGGCGTCCGGTCGTTCGCAGTCAGTGCGGCCGGATATTCTGTTCCGTACCTCACAGGCACGGGCCCGAGCTGAATCACCCGCTCCAAGTACTGCGGATACTTCATGGCGTAGAGCACCGCGCCCATGCCCATGTAGGAATAGCCCACAAGACTGAACTTCTGCACGCGAAAGTGCTGGCGGACGCGCTCTATGTCTTCTATATCGTCGTTGATGGTGAGCTTGGAGCTGTCCTGAACCGGGCTCGAAAAGCCCCTGTTGCGCGTGTCGAAAGAGATAACCGTGTACTCGTCGCCGAGTTGCTTGAACTCGTCGAAGAGGAAAAGCCGTAGCGGGACGATGACGATTTGCCTGCCGCTTCCAGCCTTTCGATAATAGAGCCGAAGCGTCTCGGAAATCGGCACGTAGCCCTCTTCAAAACTACCGTTTGACTGGGACTGTTCCTCTTGCTCCAGGCCTGCGGCGTTGGCTGAGCCAAGGGTTTCGGCCGCCACCTGATGAGCGAAAATGCTCGAAGCCAGCAGCATGAGCGACAGGACTGTGAAGATTCTCTTCATTCTTCTTACTCCCAAAGCATCTTATTAAACCTGAATTCTCAAGCCGCAACAAATATTTCCGCCTTCGCGCTCTTTCTTGCCCGGCGTGCGGCAAAGGGCCTATGATTACCCCGAAGAATGGTGAAAAGAGAACGCAACATTACGGTTACGCTGCTGCGTTGCCTGCGTCTGAAGTGTCCTGTCTGCGGCGGCTCGTTAATCATTCAGTCCCCGTTCAAGATCAGGCACCATTGTCCTCAGTGCCGAGCGCTCTACCAGCGCGAGGATGGTTTCTTCGTCGGCGCGCTTACCATCAACGTGGTGACGACCGAATTAATCATACTGGGTCTTTATCTGGCCTGCATCCTTTTGCTGAACAGTTACCAGACGATCCTCGTTATCCTGTTCGTCGTAGGGCTGCTTTTCCCTATAGCCTTTTATCATCACAGTTGGAGCATCTGGCTCAGCCTTGATCATCTGGTCGAGCGGCTGCCGCGATACGACAGTCCGCCGGGCGGTAAAGATAAATCAGGTTAGCCACTGGCGGAGGGGAGCGAAAAATGTATTGTCCATCCTGCGGCCTTCAACAAACACAGGAGCTTAGATATTGCCCGCGTTGCGGGGCCAATCTTGCGCCCGCGACTCAGGAACAGCCCCCGAGCCTTATAGGGCCTATCTGGGCAGTTTCTCTGGCGACCACTTTGATTACGCTCGCCGGGCTTGCCTTCGTCTTCATCTTTGCGATGATGCTTGTTACCAGAGGAATTCAGGTCAACGGCAGCCTGTTGCTGATTATCTCGTTCTTCATGCTGGTAGTGCTGGTAATCGGTGGGCTGCTGGCGCGCCAGCTCTCGCGCCTGCTCAATCTGTACATTAAGACGAACGCGCAAAACCCTGCGAAAGCTCAGCCGGGCAAGAATGAGCTGGGGGGGAGGGAAGCGCCGCGTCTGGAAGCCATGGGCGAGTCGCCGATAAGCATTGCCGAGGGCACTACGCGCACCTTCGAGCCCGTGCACGGAGAGAGGCAGACGAAGCGGAAGGCCCCGTGAAGACCCTTATTTAATAGCAATAAAGGCCGAATTTACTGCTCTGCGGATTTGCCGGTATGGGTTAAGTAGGGTATAATGCTTCTGGTTAAATTCCTTCTCTCGCGCGTCAACGGTGATGCGCCCCGTGCCTCAAAAATTGGCGGCGGCGTTTGGATGAATACGAGAGCGGGCCGTAAACAATTTCAGAAGCCGCTCCGCAAAGAGCACCCGAACGCGAGCCTTCGCTGCCGACCGTTACAACGAAGCCTACTTAGTTTCGAAGCTTCTCTTAACATTCCCCGAATTCCCGGGGAAGAGGAAGAACTTTATCTTATGTCCATGAAACTTTACGTCGGAAATCTCTCCTTCCAGACGACGAACGAAGATTTGCAGCAGTTGTTTGAGCAGGCCGGAACGGTCGAGTCAGTCAACGTTATTGAAGACCGTGAAACGGGCCGCTCGCGCGGATTCGGTTTCGTAGAGATGGCGTCGAACGAAGAAGGCTTGAAAGCCATTGAGCAGTTCAACGGCAAGGAACTTAACGGTCGCAACCTGAATGTAAATGAGGCGCGCCCTCGCGAAGAGCGCGGCGGGCCCCGTGGCGGCGGCGGTGGTAATCGCGGCGGCTTCGGCGGCAATCGTGGCGGTGGCGGCGGCGGTGGTCGACGTGACTTTGGCGGGGGCGGCGGTGGTC
>DASVVZ010000563.1:0-13738 GCA_036389875.1 Pyrinomonadaceae bacterium | reverse complement strand
AGCGTGCGGCCCCGTTGGAAGGTATATCTGTTGGGACCGGCGCGTTAAAAGGGCCCGTCACAGGAGCAGGCGCCGCCTACACTCTTTCGACCGATGAACTGAACGGACAGCTGATGCAATCCCTTATAGACGAGCGTGGTGAAAGGGATAAGAAATGCGGTCAGTGGCCGGGACCAGGAAATGCGCCCGTCTTTAAGGCATGGTGATGAGGGAGGGGAGCCCTCCCTCTACGCTAAAAGGAGTCTTTGCGGCGGCCTGGTTGTGCCGGCTCGGAAGGCCCCCCAACTTAATGAACCGGCTCCTGAAGCAGGAGATTCAGGGCTGAAGCCTTAAGCTGCGGACGAGTTCTTCGTATCGCGGGTCGTCCCGTAGGCCGTCAAAGATGGGCCAGACTTTTATGTAAGTGATGGTGCTGCACCTGTCAACGACAGCCTTGTTCAGCCAGTCGAAAGCATTATCCTTATCCCCCAGCCCCCAGTAAATCACCGCCATGTGATGGGGTTGTACGTATTTCTGTTTCGCTATCTCCAGCAATTCGTTCAGCACCTTAAGCGCTTTGCTTCGTTTGCCGGTGACGGCGTAAGCATACCCCATAAAACTTAACGGCTCCGGGTCTGAGGCGCGAAGGATTATCTTTCCCCGCGGTAGGCTCGTCTTGCTCTGCCCGGCTGTTTGATTTCTAAATAAAAAATCGAACATAACCTTGAATTCTCTCAGGGCTTCCGGATAACGTCCGGTCTCCAAATACGCCAAGCCGATTAACCCGTTAGCCAGGCCGAACCGCGGCTGTATCTCCAGTATCTCGAAACCCTTCTTCACCACCTCTTTATAGCGGCGCGCGAAATAATATATTTTCCCCATCGACAGATTAAGGGGGAGCGAAATCGGGTCTATCGCGTATGCTCTATTGATCTCGGCTATGGCTTGATCCAGTTGACCGAGCTTGGTCAGATAATTGGCATAATAATGGCGAGCCTGCGCGTATAAAGGATTCAATTCAATCGCCAGCTTAAACTCGCGTTCCGCTCCCTGCCAGTCAAATTCAAAGCTCGACTTAATGTTGCCCAGAGACACGTGTGCCTCGGCCAACCGCTCGTCGATCTCTAAAGCCTTGAGAGCGGCGGCCCGCGCCCTTAACATAGCTTCTTGAGGACTGCTTAATTCAGAGCTGGCTAAAAAGATATATGCGTCGGCCAGACCGGCG
Organism: Pyrinomonadaceae bacterium; assembly: GCA_036389875.1. GTDB lineage: Bacteria > Acidobacteriota > Blastocatellia > Pyrinomonadales > Pyrinomonadaceae > JACVRN01. The sequence goes on along the minus strand of DASVVZ010000563.1, from coordinate 12,534 downwards.
AACGCGAGAGAATAGCGGGGGTCCTGCCTGATCGCGTAGCTGAAATATTGAATGGCCTTCTTGACCCCGGGAACGCTTCTCTGGTTCCAGAAATAGCGTCCTTTCATATACATCTGATTGGCTTCGGTGCTGTCGGTGTAGCGCTTCGAGATTTCCCTCTCTTCGACCTGGCTGAGCCTGCCCCGCAAATTCTCTGAGACTTCCCGCGCCAGCTCTTCCTGTAGGGTGATGAGGTCGCTGACCTGCCGCCTATGTTTTGCGCCCCACAGATACGCGCCGTCTTCAACATCAATCATCTCCATGTTGAGTGTGAGTGAGTCGCCCGTCTGGTTGACTCTGCCCAGGAGCACCACCCGCACGCCCAGTTTCTTCCCCACTTCCAGCGGGGACAGCCCGCGGTTCCTGTAGCGTAAGACTGTGCTGTAGGCCATCACCCTCAGGTTAGCTATGTGAGAAAGCGAGGTGATAAGACTCTCCGTAATACCCTCGCAGAGGTAATTAAGCTTATGCAGGTTGTTCTCGTTGATAAGTGGCAGGACAGCAAGGGAGTTGAAAGCCGCATCTTCCTCCTCCTCCCGAGCTTCCCTGTGCTCGCCCGATAGTTGCCTGACTCTCGCCACGAAGCGATAACCACGGGCGGGCACCGTCTCGATAAACCTGTTGCTAGAGCTTTCGCCAAGCGCCTTCCTCAGCGCCGACATCCTGACCGTCAGGTTGTTCTCCTCAACAATCTGATCTTGCCATATTTGCCGGATTAACTCTTCTCTGGTAACGAGTTCCCCTCTGTTCTCAACCAATATTTTTAGAATGTCGAAGGTCATGGAGGAGAGCGGCACGGCGTTGTCATGATGATAGAGTTGCCGCACTACGAGATCCAGGCGGAAGGCTCCGAATTCGTAGACTTCAATGCGCTGTTTATTGAGTGACATAGATATGAAAAGTAGAACAGATTCTCACTCTGGCCCTAGCTTATATTATATCTCTAAGGCCCTCTTCACAGCCGCTCTAGCGTCCGCGTCTTACCGGTGTCAGGCTGGCTAACGGCTGCTGTCAACTTCCGTTTGCTCTCTGAATAGTAATCAATCTTATATACGAAATTATATAAAGAGTCGAAGCAGGATTCCCTAAAAGTACTAAACATCCCCGGCGACTCCATTGGAGAACCGTCCGGGCTTTAAGGCCGGAAGAATCGAACCGCTCCGATTCTTCCGGCCTTTGATTTGTGAGAGACAATTTACATCCTCTTTACAAAGCACATCTCTCTTTACCAAGGCTTTACAAGTCAGGGTCGGCCTTCCGGCTTAGATCTCCGTCTAAAGCTAAGAGGACAAGGCTAGACCCAATTAGCTGATTGATTGGAGGAGAGATGCGATTCCGTAAACGGTTTTATCAAGTCCTGACCCTTCTGTCACTCGTCATTCTTTCGATAATCTGTTACTTGCTCATGGGCCGCAACCGAAACGTAGTCCATGCGGCTATTGCTACGAGCGCTCCCCGCGCCGGCTACAGAGCCGAGCTGAGGACTGAGCCAGCAAAGCCCAGGGCCGGAGAGCCCGTGGACCTGTCCTTTATGGTCAAGAATCCCAAAGGTTCTACGATTCGTTTTCTACAGTTCGTACACGAAAAGCCCGTGCATCTGTTGATTGTCTCCGAAGATCTGTCGGAGTTCTATCACGTTCACCCGGAGATGCAGGTCAACGACGCTTACAGTGTCCGTCAGACCTTTCCTTACGGCGGCCTCTACAGGCTCTATGCGGATTATACTCCGCCCGGCTACGGGACAATCGTAGAGCAGTTCGAGCTTTATGTTGACGGGCCAGAGCGGCCGCGTGCGGCGCTTGCCGCCGACGCCTCTCTCAATAAAGCGAGCGATGGCCTACGCGTGGAGCTACAGTCGGACAAGCCTATTCGTGCGGGCGAAGATTTAATGCTCAGGTTCGCTCTCTCTGACGAGAAGACTGGCGAGCCCGTAACGAACTTGCAGCTTTATCTGGGCTCGCTCGCACACTTTGTCATCATAGGCGAAGACTTAAGTGATTTCATACACGCGCATCCCATAGACGCGGGCGAGGTCTTCGACCCTTCGCAAGACCCCGGTCAACACCTGCACGACCCTGGCCAGATGACGAAAACCCTCGTGGGTCCCAGCCCGTCGGAAGTCTCCGCGCATGTGAGCTTCCCGCGCGCGGGACTCTATAAGCTCTGGGCACAGTTCCAGCGTGACGGGCGAGTGATAGTAGTTCCCTTCGTCCTGAAAGTTACGGAGTCCCAGCCCGAGACATCTACGGCTGAAGCAACGGCTACTCTCCCTGCGGACGCTATCCGAATCAACATAACCGCTTCGGGCTACGAGCCGTCACAAATCCCGGTCAGGCGCGGACAGCCTCTGAAACTGGCCTTCTACAGAACGGACGCGCAGAACTGCGGCGGGACGATAGTCTTCCCGCAGCTAAACATCCGCCGACAACTCCCGGCCGGCCAGGCGGTCGTTATCGAATTAACGCCGACAGAGGCGGGCGAACTCTCCTTTACCTGCGGCATGGGCATGTACAAGGGAATGCTGGTAGTCCAGTGAGAAGACTTTCGACCACGCAACATTATTGATGAAGGAGGTGCAGTATGCGCAGGAACTTGTTACTGGGCTTGACGGCCCTGCTTATCTCGTCAGCCATTCTTGCCGGGGTGGGCTTTGCGCCGAATCGCGTCGAAGCGGTGGGCGACCCGCCTGAGCTTTCCGTATGGCAGCGCAACACCACGGGGGCGACCGGCTACAACAACATCCCTTCGGACGTGCAGCAGGTGCGCTACTCCGACAACTACGTTTACATCAACAGCACCGGCATACCTTCTTACAGCATAGGCCCCTGGGCCGCGAATCCAAACACGGCCAGCAACCAGAGCTACGTCTTCAAGATTCCTCGCCACCCCACCGAGAACACCGGCACGAAGACAAGCACGCCGCTGGGGTCTATAGGCGTCTGGAAGAACGGAGTCGTGATGTTCAACGCGCTCGATGCCATGTCCTACCAGAATCAGAACATCTGGCATCAGAATGCTGTTGTCGTAGAGGGGCCGAGCTTTGATTCCTGCCTTGGCCACCCGCAACAGACGGGCGCTTATCATCATCATCAGAACCCGCGCTGCCTTTACACGGCCAACGCCGCGCAGCATTCTCCGCTCCTGGGTTATGCGTTCGACGGCTTTCCCATCTATGGCCCTTACGGCTACAGCAATGCGAACGGTAGCGGCGGCATCAAGCGAATAGTGAGCAGCTATCGCCTGCGTAACATTACGCAGAGGCGCACGCTCGCCGACGGTACGAGCCTGAGCGCTTCGCAGTACGGCCCGAGCGTTTCTACGCAGTACCCGCTTGGCTATTACGCTGAGGACTACGAATACATGAGCGGCCTCGGAGACCTTGACCAGTACAACGGGCGCTTCACAGTAACGCCCGAGTACCCGAACGGAACCTATGCTTATTTTGTGACCACGAACTCGGACGGCACAAGCGCCTATCCTTACATCATAGGCCCCAGCTATTACGGAGTTGTTGCCACGGAAAACATCACTGCCCGCGGCCGAGTCAGCATCACTGAGTCGGTCACGACCTATAGCCCGCAGGCGGCAACTCCCACGCCCGCAGCCGGCACTATACAGTTAAGCGCCGCCAGCTATTCGATTAACGAAGGCGCAATCAACACGGCGCAGGGCTTCACATCTCTGCCGGTAAACGTGACGCGCGAAGGAGACACTTCCGTCGCCGCCGCTGTTCAGTATTCGACATCGGATCAATCGAGCGGAAACGAATGCGACCAGTCTACGGGTAAGGCTTCGCAGAGATGTGACTATGCGGCCGTGGCAGGCACCTTACGCTTTGCTGCGGGAGATACTACGAAGACAATCACCATCCCCATAGTTAATGACGGATACGTGGAAGGCCATGAGGTATTTCAACTGGATTTGGCGAATGCCACGGGCGCTAATTTAGGCGCGACCGCCAAAGCAGTCATCACCATCACGGATAGCGGCGTTGTCACTTCACCGTCAGACAACCCGTATCTGAACAATCAGTTCTTCGTGCGCCAGAACTATCTGGACTTCCTGGCCAGAGAGCCGGACGACGCCGGCTTCAATGATTGGACTAACGTGCTGAATACCTGCGGCACGCAGGAAGGCTTTCTAGGCTCGCCGCCGGGTTGTGATCGCGCGCACGTCTCGCACGGCTTCTACGCCAGCCCGGAGTTCATTAACACGGGTTTTCTAATCTACAGGATGTACGAGGTTGGGATGGGGAGGCTTCCGCGCTACTCGGAGTTTATTCCTGACATGGCGGCACTGAGCAGCTACGGCCTGGCCGATAGCGTGTGGCAGCAGAATCTCTCCGATTACCTTCAGCAGTTCACCACCCGCGCTGAGTTCACGGCGCGCTTCAGCGACTCTATGCAGACAGCGGAAGCGTCTCAACTAATAACGAAGCTGGAACAGGCCGCGGGCGTCGCGCTGCCCTCTGGGGCCACGACGAGCGCGGGCCAGCCAACTCAGTACGGCAGAGCGGAGCTAATCAACCTTCGCGCCAGCGGGCAGTTCACAGTCGGACAGACCCTGAAAGCATTCGTGGAGCAGAAGGCCATTTACGACAAGTACTTCCCCAGAGGGTTCGTGACGATGGAATACTTTGCCTACCTGAAGCGAGACCCTGACTTGAACGACCCCGGCCTCACGGGCTGGAGCGACTGGGTGGACGTTTTCACCAACGGCAAGCAGAGCGCCGGCATACAGCCATACGATTACCATCACCTGATATTCGGCTTTATCTACTCCGAAGAATACCGCAAACGCTTCGGCCAGCCTTAGCACAAAGGAATTAACGCGCACCCTTTGAGGCGGGTAGGCCGATTGCCTACCTGCCTTGTTTTTGTTACCTTGCTTATAAATCTCATGAGACAAAACTGAAAAGCTATGACAAAGAAACTTCCACTCCTTATTCGACGGCTTTTAGCATTTTCCATCATCTTCTCTTTCTCTCTCGCTATGGCTCAAACGAACCAGAACACTCTTGCGCCGCCCGTGGCCAGGAAGATACCTAAAGAAGACACGACCAACGGAGACAAGCGCGTGGACAACTACTTCTGGCTTCGCGAGAAGACGAACCCGGAAGTCATTAAATATCTGGAGGCCGAGAACGCTTACGCGGACGCCTTCATGAGGCCCACGGAAGGCTTGCGGCAGACGCTCTACGAGGAGATGGTGGGACATCTGAAGGAGACGGACGTGAACGTCCCCTATCGCGAAGGCAACTACTTCTATTACTCGCGCACGGAGAAGGGCAAGCAGTATCCAATCTACGCGCGCAAGCGCGAGACGCTCTCCGCGCCCGAAGAAGTGGTGCTGGACTTGAACGAGCTTGCGCGCGGCCACAAATATCTGGGGCTAGGCGCTTACAATGTGAGCGACGACGGAAATCTTCTGGCTTACACGACCGACACGACCGGCTACCGTCAATACACGCTACAGGTCAAAGACCTGCGCACCGGCCAGCTCTACCCGGAAAAGATTGAGAGGGTCGGAAACGTCTCCTGGGCCGCGGACAACCGCACGCTCTTCTACACGACGGAAGACGCCGTCACAAAAAGAAACGACAAGTTCTATCGTCACACGCTCGGCTCGGATAAAAGCGAGCTGCTCTTCGATGAAAAGGATGAGTTGTACGACGTTGAGTCCTATCGCTCGCGCGACAAGCGCTACGTCTTCCTGGTCTCCGAGAGCAAGCTCACGTCGGAAGTCCGCTACATCCCAACGGCGCAGCCCGCCGGTCAATTGAGTCTCATAGAGCCGCGACAGAACGAGCACAAGTATTTTGCAGACCACCGCGACGGGCTCTTCTACATCAGGACGAACCAGGGCGGCAAGAACTATCGCGTCGTCACAGCGCCCGCCACAAATCCGCAGAAGAAGAACTGGAAAGAGTTCATAGCGCATCGCCCTTCAGTCAAGTTAGACGACATAGACCTCTTCGCCAATCACCTTGTCATCTCCGAGCATGATAAGGGCCTCGAGCAGCTTGAGATTGTAGACCTCAGGCCCAATGGAAAGACGCACCGCGTAGAATTCTCCGAGCCCGTCTACAGCACCTCTCTCAGCAACAATAGAGAGTTCGACACGAACACGCTTCGCTTCAACTACCAGTCGCTCGTCACGCCGAATTCCGTCTTCGATTACAACATGACGACGAAAGAGCGAAAGCTCCTGAAGCAGACGGAAGTGCCCGGCTATACAGCCTCTCTCTACACGTCCGAGCGTGCGTTCGCCACCGCGTCGGACGGGACGCGCATCCCCATTTCCATCGTCTACAAAAAAGGCCTGAAGATGGACGGCAAAAACCCGTTGCTGCTCTACGGCTACGGCTCATACGGCTATTCACTTCCGCCGAACTTCTCTTCCACGCGCCTGAGCCTGCTGGACCGCGGCGTCATCTTCGCCATAGCGCACATACGCGGCGGCGGAGAGATGGGCGAAGACTGGCGCGAGCAGGGTCGCATGATGTTCAAGAAGAACACCTTCACGGACTTCATCAGTTCAGCCGAATATCTAATCAAAGAGCGCTACACCACTAGCCAGCGCCTCGTCATACAGGGTGGGAGCGCCGGAGGGCTCCTCGTAGGCGCAGTCACAAACATGCGCCCAGACCTCTTCAAAGCCGTGGTCGCGCAGGTTCCCTTCGTGGATGTCGTCAACACCATGATGGACGCCAGCCTTCCTTTGACGACGAGCGAGTATCTGGAATGGGGCAACCCGAACGAGCCCAAAGCCTACGAGTACATCAAATCCTACTCGCCGTACGATCAGATAAAGCCGCAGAACTATCCGGCGATGCTCATCAAGGTCTCGCTGAACGACAGCCAGGTTCCCTATTGGGAAGGCGCAAAGTTCGCGGCCAAACTGCGCGCCACCAGTACCGGCAACAACCCCGTGCTTCTGAAGACTAACATGGGCGCAGGCCACGGCGGCTCATCAGGCCGCTACGACGCACTCCGTGAGATAGCCTTCGACTACGCCTTCATGCTCAACCAAATGGGTATAAGTAAGTAAGGGGAAGAAAGTAAAAAGAGAACTATCCTCTGGCTAAAGAGAAGAGACCGCAGGTACTGATATATAACCTGCGGTCTCTTCTCTCTAATGGTTGAAGGAGTTGTTAGATTGTTCTCACGGCGACAAACGGCTTCTCACAGCTTACTTTCGTCGCCTCAGATCCAAAAACGATGGGGGCTTAGTCTGGAACAAGTCGATTGATTTCTTCTGCCTGTCCTCCAGGAACGGAAACCGCACCCTGAAGGACTGCGGTGCGAAGACACTTTCTCCCATGGCCGGCGTCGGAATCGAAGGCGTTAGAAGTGCGATTTGTGGCTCATCCTGAGGACAGGGATTCCAGATGTTCATCTTGTAATCAACGGCCCCTGTAGTTCTATTCACCAACGGCTTGACACTGGCAAGCCCGGCAGGCATGAGAACCCGCATCTTGAAGCGACGGCACGGATCATTCCTGTCATCATGCACAACAAGAAAACTCTGTTGTGCCGCCACGCTGCCACACAAGAAGATCGTCAAAGATATAATGAGTAAACAGAATCGCCGCATTACGGTGTTCCTCCTTCATCTGATTTAAGACATTCTAGCATAAGGATGTATTTAGCATAGATTTGGGCAATCTAACGCCCGAATAGCATCCGAGTTCTCTATAACAATCAACGTAATTCCGCTTCGGTTGAATGAGTTGCCGGGCCGCTGGTTCTGCAAAGACGAAAGCTCTGGCCAGATTCCTTTACTTTATTTATTAACAGTGCGCTCTAATTGCCAAGATGAGCCCGCCTTATTCCAGACCCCAAGCGTGTCCAATCTAACCTCGGGATATTGTTTTAACGGCAACGAGCCTAAAGATTCTGGTTGTCTTGAACGCAATTGTGAGTCAAAGGCCGCAACCGTAAAAGCGCGGATGATTTGTTTGTTGCGCGCCCATTGTTCGGGTGTTGCACGCCAAGGAGTTACTTCTGTTTGAGCGGTAGACAAATCATAGTAGCTAAAGTGGCTGAATCCGGGCGAATCGATAAGCACTAAGCGACTCCCCGAAGGCACTCCGGCGTATGCAGCTTTCAGACTTTCGATATACTTCTCCATCGACGCCCTTCGCTTAAGAAAGGCTGCCTCCGTCTCGTCTGGCTTTCGAACGATTCTCCTGTAGCCGTACATTCCGACGACAGGTCGCGTCACCGAACCGTAGGTTGCACCCGTGTCGAGCCCCCCGTCTAGATTCATGCAGAATTTGAATCGTTTGTCCTGTTGGCAGGCGGTAATTGCTACTTTCCCGCCGAAAGAATGTCCGGTAGCACCCACGCCGGTCATGTCCAATCTGTCTTTAAACCGCTTTGAGGCGTTTGTTAGACTACCCTTATTGAGTTTTTCCAACTGGCTTAGAACAAAGCTGTCATCCTCTGCCCCAACACTTATTCTCAACGTATGAAAAGCCACGCGCTGCTCTGACGTTCGCTCTTCATCTTTATCCCATCCGCTTTGTGTAATAATGCGTCCGTCGGGAAAAACTGTCGTCGCGCCATCGTAACTGTGTTCGACTGCGGCAACTATATAGCCGTGACTAACCAGGTCTTCGATAATAGCCGTATAGAATAGAACGGGGACGCCCCCGCCGTGTGAAAAAATAACTACCGGATAGCGCCGGTTTTTAGCAGATAGTTTTGCATTCTCAAGCGTGTGCGTACGCATACTCGAGAGCAGTTGATAAGATTCGCCGTATCCCTGGCGGAAGGAGTCTTTGCCGAAGCTTTCCTCGAAAGCTTCTATTTCTTTCAGGTGTGGGAAATAAACGGCCTCCCGGCCGCGAGAATTTTTGTCAATCGGATAGAATAGGTAAACAAGTAGTTCCCGATAATCTCCGACTTCGCTCGTGGCGGTTTCCTTGCGTGCAGTGTCCGTCCAATGAAAAACCGTCCGCCCAACACCGAATGTTCCTGTCGGGCGGGGCAGTTCGGCTTTGCTCTGACCGTGGGCAAGCGCGAAAGATGGTATCAATAAGAACAAACATGCCAGTAATCTTTTCATTTCAGAAATCTCCTATTACCTATTCGGTTCTGAAGATTCATTAGTTCCTCCATCTACCGAGGACCGCCCAACGCCAGAATTAAACCGGCGCGACGAGCCGCCATTAACAACTTAGCCTCGCCCATGAAAGCAACTTTATTCGCGCTCGCGTTGAAAGAGTTGTTGGATGCGGCATGGCTTAGATGGCACCTCCTCACCAATTACAGGAATTTCCAGAGTAATAAACCCGATGACGTGGCGGATGCGATTCTGTGCCAGCCGCCCCTGTGAATTCCCACTCGTATGCATATTCCAGGAATAGGAGATTACTGTTGAATTTGCCGGAAGGAACCTTGAATAGAGCATACGTGTCAGAAGGAAGGAATATAGCTGAATGAATATCGCCCCAACTATAATCAACTTCGCCTCCGGTCTGCTTGGATTCAAACCGATATTCAGGAGAGGCAATATCCCCGTTAGAGAGTGCAGCTACTCGCGTACCATCAGGCAGTTTCAGCAGCGTTGACATCTTTCCCCCGCCACGAAATCTTGTCGTCCAGATGGTGTTATTATAAATCCTCAGCCAAACATCATTGTCGGTTTTCCGGTCAAGGCACAGGTAAACGGTCGGCCTGTCACGTCTGATGACGGCTTCATCTCTTTTTAGATTGGAAGCCCTTCTGGTTTGGGAGCATACATCAACGCTGAAACAGATAGCGCAACATATCGGCCCAATAAAATATAGCAATAGGTTCTTGAACATATCTCTTAGCCTCACAAACAACACGTAAGCCTCTAACGCCCGAATTAACCGTGCGGGTATCTACATAGAATGTCATCCGAGTTGACGATGACATTCTATGTAGATACCCGCTCCGGTTGAATGAGTTGTTAGGCTAGCCTTTATTTGGAGAGATTAATTTTATAGCCTATGCCGTTGCTGCCATTCTCAAAGTATTGGTACTTGATGCCGCCTTCATCAACTTCATCGGTTTTGGCTGAGCGAATTGCTGTGACTATTTTTTCCGGCGTAGATTTACCGGTTACTTTATTAGTTAGATCATTCATAGTGCTGAGAAACTCGGCGCGCATAGCCCCGTCAGCTTCTGATCTAGCCTGTAGTTGGTAAGTGGTAATCTTGCCATCCTCAGTGCCCCTGACTTCATAATATAAATTTTTGCTGGAATCTGAACTCACCGATTTTGCGCTGGTACACATAAATTCGCCCGGAGATCGTCCTTTATCCCAGGCGGTCGGCTTGTCAAAGCCTCTTGAGGAAAGATAATCGCAGGCTTCTTTAGGGGTAGCTGCTTTATTGGCACTTGATGAAGATGCGCCGCAGGCGGCACTGAAAATCCCGACGCAAATAACTGATAGAAGCAGAAGGAACTGTCTCGGATTCATGGGCTTCTCCATTTAGAAAAGTTAATGTTACCGGAACACTCTTAAAATAAGTCCCTTATATTGCATGAAACCAAAGTTGGTCGCAACTATAATTTCTAGTGGCAAAAGAGATTACAGACTGGTAGATACTTGCGCCTATTCTTTTCTGCGATATCGCTGGAGCCTGACTACAATTGGGCCGCCAGTGGCGGCAGTACCTATGAATTGCCGTAAATTCCCGCCGGCGTCCTGACCATGTCGTGAGCCACATTTTACCTATTATAGAGGTCTAACTATTATTAGAATGCGGTTATTGACCAATTACAATATAAAGCGACGAATGTCGTTGGGGTCAGTATAGCTCAAGCTTTTTCGCCGGGAACTGCATAAAAACCTTGACAGGAAGTTGTAGGCGGGCATAAAGTCTCGCCATTCTCATATAGGGTCGCACGGCCTCGCGGTTTGGTTTTAAGCCGACCTGTACGCGCCTCTGGTTGGCCTCTAAGGTTCCCGTAGGAGTTTCAAGATGCAGCGTCCTCATGCTGTGAATCCTGTTTCGGAGATTAATTACAGTAGTTCATTCGTATACACGCGCCTGATTGTGTCGAGCGTTCAGGCGGGGGTGCGAAGAGAGTTTGTGCGGGTGTGCAGATGGCTCAGGGAGCGCTTGAGAAGGCTTGGGGGGGGCGAAAAAGAGCGCGTCGGCGCGTACAGAAGGCGTATTCGGTGCGGAAGATGAGTTGCGCCTGTGTTTAGACGACTTGCGGCGTGTTAACGGGAGCTTGCGCGGGCTTAACACTTCGTTGCGCGCATGTACAGGAGGCTGCGCCGGTGTTACGGGGACTTGCGCGGCGTTTACAGGAGCTTGCGCCGTGTTTACAAGAGGCTGCGCGCGTGTGCAGGAGGCTGCGCCGGGGTTTCGCTTAGCTGCGCCGGTGTTTCGGGCGCTTGCGCTGGCGTTCAGGGAGTTCGGGCAGGGGTTTGGGGGTGATTTTTAGGGTTTTGGTCTACTGTTTTCAGGTTGCGTAGGGATGCTTTATGCGTCATTTGATTTAACCCACCGGAAGAACCTCTTCTTCCATAGACCTCAGAAAGGATGCTTGCCATGAGAAATATTGATATTCGGCAGAATCAGGCTATTGTGCGTATGCGTGACTTCGGGGCGGAGACTGCCTCGGACTTTCCGCCTACGGGTCTGGGCGGGCAGAAGTTCGCAGCCTTCAACGCGCTGGTAACTGAGATAGACATATTGGGAGCGCAGCAGAGCGCGGGAAGCGGCGCGGCGCGCACCAGTACGGAAGAGAAGCGCGTGGCGCGCGAAACGGTGCGCCGCATGATGCGCGCCATAAGCGATACGGCTGCGGCTATGGAACCGAATTATCCGGGCATCTCTAATACTTTCCGCATGCCGAAGAGCAATGGCGACGAGGCTCTAATAAATGCCGGGCGCGCTTTTGTGGTGGGCGCAAGGCCGATGAAGGACGAATTCTTAGCCTTAGAGCTGCCGGCGACCTTCATAGAAGACCTCACGGAAGCAATAGCGAAATTTGAAGAGGCTGCCGGAACTAAAAATCTCAATACCGGAAAGAGAATCTCCGCGACCGCCGCCCTCAGAGATGCGCTTGAGCGCGGAATGCAGTTAAAGCGCGAGCTTGACCCGATTGTGCGGAACAAATATCGGAACGACCCTGCGAAACTGGCCGCATGGGAGAGCGCCAGCCACGTAGAGCGCCCCGCCAGAAAGAAAGCTTCACCGGCTCCAAGGCAGGAGGCGGCCAAATAACTCGTAGTTGAACGGGATGAGGAAATCTAAACAAGTGACTCTACGCCGCAGACGCAGACAAAAGCATTCAACTAGTTTGCGCCAGCCTCTGCGATGCTCCGCCTCTCTGCGGCGGTGAATTACTTTGACCTTGACCCGCTAACCAGAAGAGGCCGCAAGCGCTCTATGCGTGCTCCGCGGCCTCTCCTCATTTATCTTAGTATGCGTCGAGCAGATTGTCGGGCGTGCTCTCAAACGCTTGCAGGTTTATCTGTAGTCTTCGCATCTCTCCAACCAGG
>DASVVZ010000562.1:0-5287 GCA_036389875.1 Pyrinomonadaceae bacterium | reverse complement strand
TGGGCAAAGACAGCACGCGCCGAAGATTGAAACACAATTGTCACCCGGCGGTACTATCTTGAATATTCGCCATTGCCTGCTTTTTCCAAGAGTCCTTGCGTAAACACCAGACCTGAAGACAAATAATCGTGAAAGCTACCGGCACCAATCATCCCGAAACAACTATGAGCGCTCTGAAAGAACAGCCACGTTCGCAACGCGCCTTCAGGGAGCGCCAACCGAAGAGCATACAGTGGGTTAATAGCCTCAAACGCTCGGACGTTTCGCAGCTCTGGAGCGATCTGCATCGAGTCGTCTGTCATCACCCGCTCGTGCGCGCTTCCCGCAGCGCCGGGCTTCTTGTGGAAGAGGGGGCGCAAAACGCTTACACAGACCTCACGCAGGAACTGTTCGTGCTGCTTTTGAGCAAGGGGCGCTTTCAGCACTACCTGGACACGGGGATGACGGATGCCGAAATCGAATGCGAGATAGGTCAGATTGAGTTGACAAATCTTCTGACGGCAGAGCTTCGCAAGCGCCACCCGGAATCCTACCGCCTGGCCAGACGCATCTCCACCCTGATTCAATCGAGCGCAAATTTCCGCCGCTTCGACTCTTCGGGCACGAACGACGAGCCGCACCGCCGCCTTGTTGACCGCGTTTACGGCCTTTCCGAGTGGCCCGCTGGAAAGATAAAGCGCGAGACGCACGAACTGGAGCAGCGAGTGCAAATGATTCCCATGCGACAGCGTGACACGCGCATGGTAGGCTGCACGGGCGACGCTCAGGTGGTCATCAGCAACTCCGACCTCGAAGACCTTATCATCTCTGTTCTTGAAGCGGTCGATTCTCCGATAGACGTGCGAGCGCTTCGCAGCCTTGTGATGTCCAGGCTGCCCGTCATGGATATTTATCTTGTGCCTCTCGGAGGCGATGACGGCGACGACGGCGGGATGCAGTTTGAGCCCGTGGACGTGGGCGACAACCCGGAAGAGGGACTGCTGAGAAGGGAATCGGAGCTGGCTGCTGCGGGCTGCGTCGAGCAGTTTTTAAAGGGCCTGCACGAGAGCGTTCGCGGCAAGGTCAAGCAGTACAACCGCATGCTCGGAGTCCTGTGGCACTGTTACCTGAGCCCGGAGCACTCTACGCAGCTGGAGGTGGCGAGCGCGCTCGGAGTTTCGGATTCGCTCGTCTCCGATTATCGCCGCCGCATAGAGCAGGAACTTCGGGCGCTGGCCTTCTCAGAGATTGAAGAGGCGCGACGCTTTGAGCTGGCTCTGCGCGAGCGCGTACGCTCGCTGGTTCTGGTTGAAGAAAGCATCGCGGTCTAAGCTTTTCGCTAAAGTGGCCCGCGCGTGTGTATAATCGCCAGCTGAAGTTTCGCTGTCTCTTCTTTTAAGAAGAGCGCGGAATAGTCCTGTCGCCACGAAGAGAAGGCGCAAGTGCCCTGTGCCTTTTCGAGAGCTGGACGATTAGCGTCTGTGCAGTAAACAGGAAAATCCTTTCTGCTTTACCTGCGCCCGTTTGCTTTCCGAGTGCCTTCAAATGCGGTCTGGTAGTTCATTCGTGGATTATGAACCCGTGACGCCTTCGCGTCGCGCGCGTGCGCGTGAGACGGAAGAGGCCGCCGACCTTATCCCCGCGCCGTTCGCTCCCGCGATAGAAGAAGAAGATTCGACCGAAAGACCTTCAGCCGACACCGCGAAATCAAGACCGAAGAAAGCGGCCAGGCCCGAGAACTGGATTTTCAGGCGCGGCCATGCCATCAGCTACGCGGGCCTTTTTCTCTTCACTATCGTACTCTATTTCCGCCCTTACGAGCTTTTCACTGCGCTCCGGTCGCTCACCAGCCTGGCCTTCTGGCTGGGCGTCTTTACGCTCGCGGCTTACCTCCCGTCGCAGCTTGCAACCGAAGGCAACCTGACGGCCCGCCCGCGCGAAATAAACCTGCTGCTGCTGTTTTGTCTGGCCGCTCTCATCTCCATCCCGCCTGCCATCAGTCCGGGCGAAGCCTGGGGGACTTTCACGGAGTTCCTGCGCCCCGTTATGATTTTCATAGTGATGATTAACGTGGTGCGCACCCAGTGGCGGCTCAAGGGAATCTTCTTTCTGACGCTGGCGGTGAGCGTGGTCTTGAGCGTGGGTGCGATTAACGACTACCGCATGGCGCGCTTCACCGTCGAGGGCTATCGTGTAGCCGGCATCATAGGAAATCTCTTCGGCAATCCTAACGACATGGCGCTGCACCTCGTGACGGTGATGCCGATTGCCATCGCGCTTTCGTTCACCTCAAGAAACATCGTCTTCAAAATCCTGTACGCCGTTTGCGCGCTCCTGATGATAATCGGGAGCATGCTTACCTTTTCGCGCGCAGGCTTTCTGGGCCTGGTATGCGCGGGCGGCGTCATAGCCTGGAAGATCGGGCGTAAGAACCGGCTGGCCGTAGCCGTGCTGATCCTTATATGTCTGGCGACCGTGATAGCCTTTGCGCCCGCGGGTTACACCAACCGGCTCGATTCGATCGTCAATCACAGCGCCGACGCGGTCGGCTCGGCAGGGGCGCGCACCAACCTGCTGTTCCGCTCAATCAAAGTCGCACTGGCGAATCCCGTCTTCGGCGTAGGCATGGGCAATTTTCACATAGTCTCCATTGGCGAGCTTGTGAGCCACAACGCCTACACGCAGGTGGCAGCCGAGATGGGGATGGCCGCAATGGTCATCTACATAATGTTCATCCTCGCGCCGTTCAAGGCCCTGCGCGTTATAGAGAGCGAGACGTTCGAGGATAGACGCGCCTCCCATTTCTACTATCTGGCCGTGGGGCTTCAGGCGAGCCTGGCCGCCTACATGGTCTGTAGTTTCTTCGCCTCGGTCGCTTACCAGTGGTACGTTTATTATCTTGTGGGCTACTCGGTCTGCCTGCGCCGTCTGTACAAGGCCGAGCAAAAGGCGCTGGAAGAGCGCGCCGCGAAGGCTAAAGAGCATGAAGACGAAGATGCTGTGAGAAACGCAGCGCCCGTGTTGCGCGAGAGGGAGTCCCCGCGCAAGCCAGCTTTAATCTTGGGGCCGAACGAGTAGGCGCTTGAGACTTTCCACGAATGCCGGAAAACCATCCGCACTAAAGATGCTAGAGCACGTACCAGCGACAGTCGCAGATTACCAGACCGAGCCGCGAGCCATCGCGGGCGGCGCGGGCGAGCCTGCTCGTGTCAGCCCTCGCGTCTCCGTCGTCATCCCCTGCTATAACGAAGAGCGCTACATAGGCAAGGTGCTGGGGAATCTGGTCAACCAGTACGAGGCGGTGAGCTTTGAGATAATCATAGTGGACGGCATCTCCGAGGACGGGACGCGAAGGGTAGTTTCGAAGTTCATGGAAGAGAATCCGCAGGTGCAGGTTCGTCTCGTTGACAATCCGGCGCGCCACATCCCTGCCGCTCTGAATAGGGGGATAGAGGCGGCGCAAGGCGAAATCATAGTGCGTATGGACGCGCACTCCGTCCCGTCGCCCAACTACGTGCGGCGGCTGGCAGAGCTTCTTGAGAAGGGGGACGCGGAGGTCTGCGGCATGCCCTGGCGCATAGAGCCGGGCGCGGGAACCTCGGTCGCCCGCGCGATTGCTCAAGCCGTGGCGCATCCTTTTGGAATAGGCGATGCAAAGTACAGGCAGAAGAATTTAGCCTCGTCCGAAATCGTGGACACGGTTCCCTTCGGCGCGTTTGCTAAGAGCCTCTGGCGGGAAGTCGGTGGCTTTGACGAGAAGCTTCTGGCCAACGAGGACTACGACTTTTATTACCGCATAAGACAGCGCGGCGGGCGCGTGCTGCTGGATGCTTCCGGCTACTCTTCTTACTATGCCAGGGCCACGCTCCTTGATTTAGCGCGCCAATACTTTCGCTACGGCCGCTGGAAGGCGGAGATGCTCAAGCAACACCCGCGATCCGTACGGCTCAGGCAACTGGTAGCGCCCGCGTTCGTGCTTTCTCTGGCGGGCCTGAGCGCCATTGGCCTCTTCTGGACGCCGGCGCTCTATCTGCTGGTGTTGGTGGCGGCCGCCTACTCGCTGCTCGCGACTACGTTTGCCGTGCGCCTCGCTCTCAAGAGCGAAGAGCTCAAGCTTGCTTTTGTGCTCCCCGCCGTCTTCTTCATCATTCACACGTGCTGGGGAAGCGGATTTCTTCTGAGCCTTTTACGCTCGCCCGGAAGGTAGCCGGGATTTCTATGAAGCCTAACGATGTGACAGCAGAAAAGCCTGTGAGCGGGGAGCGCGTCCCGGCTGTCAGCGTTATTATGCCCGCCTACCGCGCAGCCGGTTACATCAATGACGCGCTCGATTCCGTCTTCGCGCAGACCTTCACTGACTTTGAGGTGATAGTAGTCAACGACGGCTCGCCCGACACGGAGGAGCTTGAGCGAGTGCTGGAGCCCTACCGTGACCGCATCGTCTATATCAGGCAGGAGAATAAAGGCGTCAGTGCGGCGCGTAACGCGGCCATAGGAGTTTCGCGCTCGCCCTTCATAGCGCAACTGGACCCGGACGACCTGTGGGAGCCCGAATACCTTGCCGTGCAGATGGAAACTCTGGAGCGCGACCCTTCGATTGACGTGCTTTATCCGAACGCGCTCGTCTTCGGAGACATGCCCGAAGCCGGGCGGGAGTTTATGGAGGTAGCGCCCTCGGAAGGCGAAGTGACATTCGAGAGCCTTGTCATGCAGAGGTGCACGGTCATGACCTGCGTGACGGCGCGGCGCGAAATGGTCCTGCGCGCGGGGCTGTATGACGAGAGCCTCAACTGCTCCGAGGACTTCGACCTGTGGCTGAGGATAATCAAGGCTGGCGGGCGCATCCATTATCATCGCCGCGTGCTGGTGCGCTATCGCCGCCATCGCGGCAGCCTCTCAAGCGACCCGCTCTGGGTCTGCGAGAATGCGCTGCGCGTGCTGGATAAGTTTGAGCGCAACATCAGCCTGACGGATGTTGAAAGGGAAGCCCTGGAGCGTGCGCGCACGCGCTTTCGCGCCACGCACAGCTTTTACAGGGGGAAGCGAGCTTTTACCGAAGGCGACACGAAGACGGCTATAGAGTGCCTCAGGCAAGCGAACATTTTCTTTCGCAGCCGCAAGACCGCGGTCGTCCTGCTGCTTCTGCGGCTGGCCCCGCAACTGCTCTTGCGCACCTATGATTTGCGGGACAGGCTGATACTGAAGACGAGCACCAGGGTTTGAGAGGAATGAGCGAGCGCGATTCTACAATGAAGCTGGACGTGATAGTTACTACCTACAACCGTCAGGAGATGCTCAAGCGTACGCT
>DASVVZ010000561.1:0-3115 GCA_036389875.1 Pyrinomonadaceae bacterium | reverse complement strand
AGATTGCTCGGAGGGTTTTTGCCGACTCTTCTGGAGGGCTGAGAGCGCGGCCGCGTCGTATCGACCTGCGCGTATATGCCAGCCGTAGAGAAGCCGCGCTGCTCGGCCACCCTGTCTATGTAGGCGCGAATCGTATCCGTTATCCCTTTGCCGTAATCGCCCGCGCGAAACGCAGGGATAAGATTCTGTCGCTGAATTGAGCCTGCGATACCGTCCGGCAATTCGCCCTGTAGATGCCGGCTGACGAGCGTAAAGTATTTGCGGTCGTCTACGGCGACCAGAAGCAGCAAGCCTTCCTTGCTGCCTTCCTGCGGGCCCACGCCCCACTTCCTGCCCACCGCGAGCGTGTAATCGAAAATATCCTGCCCGCCCGTAGTCCGCACTGTGACAACGGCGAACTCAATTTTCTGTTCCCGCTTGAGATTAATCAGCGTCTGTTCCAGAGGCCGCTCAGTCTCGGCGTCAATGATGTTTGCGAAGTCGTTGACGGCGTTCCCGGTAGCCTCCGGAATGCTCGCGCCGCCTGATTGCGCACGTACAGACACGCCCGCCAGCAGCAGGCAGGCGAGCGCCGCGAAAAAGATTAATCTAGATTTATGCTGAATCAATGGGTACATCATACCAACTCGGGCGAATCAGTCAACTGAGAGCCTTCCGCACGAGACCTTTATATAACCGCTGTCGGATTTCGAGAGCTTTACAAATCTCTATATTTCTATCAGGCGGTGCAGTAGATAAAAGAGGGCTACGCCAACGAAGACTACGAAAGAGACCAGGGGGTTCTTCTCCTCCTGATGATTGACTTCGGGGATGAGGTCGCTGGCGGCGACGTATAGAGTCACGCCCGCAGAGAAGGGGAGAGTATAGGCTACGGCCTGTTCTATTCTGGATTCAAGAAGCGCTACCACCAGCACGCCCGCCAGCGTAGCCATCCCCACGGCCAGCGTCGCCACGCGCGCCTTTCGCAGGCTTCGCCCGGAAGCGAGCGTGATGGAAGCGACCGTAAAACCTTCCGGAAGCTTGTGCAGCAGAATGGCTATGAAGACCAGCAGCCCCACCTTCCGGTCAACCATGAAAGCGGCCGCTATTGAAACTCCGTCGAAAAAGGTGTGGATTAAAAGCCCGCCAATGGCCGTGTATGCCGCGCCCGGACGAATCACGGACTCCGGGTGCGTCTCCGCCCCGAAGTGAAAGTGCGGCGTGATGGTGTGCTCCACGAACTGAATCAGCAGGTAGCCGCCCAGCAGCAGGGCCATAGCGCCCACGACAGCCGAGCTAGCATCGGCGCTCTCGTGCCCTTTTATCCAGATTTCAACGGTTTCCGGAACAATCTCTATAAAAATGGCCGCCAGCATAAAGCCTGCGCCGAGCGCCACCAGGTACTTTAGCAGGCGCTCGTTGCGGCGGTGTATGCCAGTGGCAGTCAGGAAAAGCCCGCCCGCTATGTTGGCTACGGAGGCCAGGGCCCCGAAGAGAAGTAGTCCGCCAAAGCCCATCTAAATCTTTAGGTCTGCCTCTCGCGGGCCGGGTTCAATTTGATAGAACGGCATGGGCGCAACTATACATGATGCCGGCGGGCTTGGCTACGTGCGTATCGAACTTCGAACGCTTAAGACTGCTTAAGCGTGGGCTCCGGCCGAGCTATTTCCGGACGGTCTAAGGCCCCTCAAATGGCTCTTTTACACCATATCGTGCTTAAGGTTTCTATGAAAAACAGTTTTTTTCTTCTTGACAGCAAAAACAAAGGGGGGGTACTATGCGCTTCAGGTGGAAAAAAGTGGCCGAAAGTGGGCGAAAGAGAGCAGCTTGCACCTGGCCATTAAAGTTTTACTTAAAGGTTTAAGCAGAGCCCGCCCCGCACCCATCGCCGAACTCCTATGTTAAGAGGAAATTACACGGCGCGGATAGACTCCAAGGGGCGTTTGAAAATACCAACCCCGTTCCGCCGCCTGATAGAGGAGAGGCACGGCAGGGGGCTGTACGTAACCAGCCTGACGGGCGAAAACGTGCGGATTTACCCATTGCCCGAATGGGAAGCCATAGAGCAGAGGCTGGCTCTTTTGCCTTCTATGGATCCTGCGCGGCGAAAGTTCCTGGACCGTACAAACTATTACGGCCAGCAGTCGGAGATGGATGCGCAGGGGCGAATGCTGATTCACCCGCTTCTGAGGCGCAGTTCCGGCATAGTGGGCGAGGTGGCGGTGCTGGGCTACCTGACATATTTAGAGGTCTGGGAGCTTGAGAAGTTCAGAGAGCGGCTGCTTTCAGACCCCTACACGGAAGAGGACGAGGCGGCCATAGCGCGGCTTGGAATATAAGTAATGAGTAATGGGCGATGAGTACCGGGTTAAAAGAGAGAGTGGGTCACTCAGTACTCAGTACTCAGTACTCATCACTTCTATGTAGTTCTTTGAGATCACGGGGCGGTGGAGATGGCAGCGCCTGAGGGGGGCTCTGGCGCGCCCCATCGCCCCGTGCTGCTAGATGAGACGATAGCTCTTCTACAGCCGGAAGAAGGCGGTCTTTTTGTAGACGGCACGCTGGGGCTTGGGGGGCATAGCGAGGCTATCCTAATGGCATCGCCTGCTACGAGCGTGATCGGTATAGACCGCGACCGCCAGGCGCTTCGTTGGGCCACGAAGCGTCTGGCGCGTTTTGGCACACGGTTCCGCCCGGCGCACGCGAACTTTCGAGAGATAGGGCAGGTGCTTGAGGCGGAAGGCGTGGAGCGAGTGCGAGGCGTGCTGGTTGACCTGGGGGTAAGCTCTTTGCAGTTCGATACGGAAGCGCGCGGGTTCAGCTTCCGGCACGATGCGCCGCTGGATATGCGCATGGACTCGGAAGGAGACGACGAGACGGCCGCCGAGCTTCTGGAGCGTCTGCCGGAAGAGGAGATCGCGCGCATCGTCTACGAGTACGGCGAAGAGCGGCACTCCCGACGCATAGCTCGATGGATTGTCGAAAGACGTGAGCGGGGCGAGCCGATAAGCAATACGAAGGAGTTGGCCGACCTTGTGGCCCGCGCAGTGAAGTCGGGCAAGAGGGATCGCATACATCCCGCTACTCGCACCTTTCAGGCGCTTCGCATAGCTGTCAACAGAGAGCTTGAGGGCCT
>DASVVZ010000560.1:0-3355 GCA_036389875.1 Pyrinomonadaceae bacterium | reverse complement strand
CGGCGCAAGCTGCAAATCGCTCGCCAGGCGATGCGTGGTGTGCTCCGTGACGGACGCGGCGGGAACGCCCGCCTGTGACCCGATGGGCAGCTCTTCGCGCCGCTTTGTTGCAAGACTCATGGCGTGCTCGATCTCTTCCCTGGCCTCGTTCAGCGAGTGCCGGGAAGATTCTTTCGGCACGGTAAAGAGCATTCCGTTGAGCACTATGCCGAAGCCTATCAGGAACGTCACCACGCCAGCCATAATCATGAAGAGCAGGTCGGGCTCCTTCTGGGCCAGAAGGAAGAAGAAGAGCGCGGCGCCCAGCCCGCACATGGCCGTGACTACTCCGGCGCGTATTCTTCTCAAGCGGCGCTCTTGAGCCGTCTCAAAGAATTTCTCCACCTCCGGCAGCACGCTTTCCAGCATCTTCAGGTCGTTCGCGTCTCGGACTTCCCTGATGCGAGCGGCTATGGCGTGGCCAATCTCTTCGCGCGCGCTATGGACGGAAGCCATCACGGATTCCGGCTTCTCAAGCCCCTGCCGCACGGCGCGCATGTCTGTCCCGCACGAGCGGCAAAACTGGCTCGATTGACGGTCTTCAAAGCCACAGTTAGGACAAAACATAAACACCTCTCAAAAAACAGTTTTCAGTTTTGAGTCTTCAGTTTTCAGCAAGAAGACAAGCCTGCTTTTTACTGAAAACTGAAAACTGAAAACTCAAAACTGTTTTACGTCCTGTGAGGTTTGATAGTTTCGGCCAATCTCTCAGCGTACGCGGCTGCGCCTTCGCTTCAGGAAATCAATCAGCACGAACTGGGAGAGGTTGTTCGGGTTGGCGAAGTAGGCGCGGCCCATCGTCATAGCCGTCATCTCTTTGACGAACTCCACAAGGTAATAATCGCTCGCCAGCATGAAGGTGTTAATCATGATGCCGGCCTTGCGGCAAGCCTGCACTTCCCTGAGCGTGGCCGCCATAACGAACGGGTCAAGGCCCATAGGATTTTTGTAGAGCCTGCGCCCGTCGCTTGCGCCCACGCGGCTGCCCGGCTCACGAAGGCCCGAGCGGCCCGCAGCAGCCGGGGCGCTCTCGTCCAGAAAGCAGGCCGTGGGCTTGCCGTCCGTGACCATCACAATCTGCTTCATCTCCTTGCGCTGCGCCTGCAACAGACGGCGAGCCAGTCTCAGGCCCTCGGCAGTGTTCGTGTGATAAGGGCCGACCTGCGTGGTAGCCAGTTTCGACATCGGCAGCTCTTCCGCCGAATCATGAAAGAGCACGATTTTCAGAGAGTCGCCAGGATACTGCGTGCGAATCAGATGCGAGAGAGCGAGCGCCACTTTCTTGGCGGGCGTGAAGCGGTCTTCGCCGTAGAGAATCATGGAGTGAGAGCAATCCAGCATGACTACGGTCGCGCAGGAGGATTGGTAATCGCACTGGTGAACGTGAAGGTCGCTGTATTCCAGATTGAGCGGAACGCCGAGCCCCTCGCGCTTGATGGCAGAGAGCAAAGTCGTGTTGACATCCATGTTGATGGTGTCGCCGAACTCGTAAAGCTTGGAGGCCGCGGCAGCCTCTACGCCGGTAGAGAGATGCTGCGTATCGTGTCTGCCCGAAGAGCTTTTGCCAAGGCTACCCAGTAGATTCCTCAGCGTCTTGTAGCCGAGAAAGTCCAGCCCCTTCTCCGTCACCTCAAAGTGAACGTTGCGCGGGATGGGATCTCCGACCTGCCCTGCGCCGCCCTGCCTGGGGTCTTTCATCTGCGGCTGCGTCTCTTCCTTCAGCTTAAGGTAGCCCTCTTCTACCAGCCGCTCTATCAACTGGTTCAGCAACTCTTCGAGCAGAGACCCCTTGAACTTGCCATCGTTCTCCGCGAGCATCTCCTTCACCTGCTGCTCGTCAATCATCCCCTGGTCAATCAAACCCTGTAAGAGCGCACGCCGCAAAGCATCCAGCGAAGTGTCCTTCTCCCTCTGCTGCCTCGTCCAGTAGTAATCGTCGTCGAACCCGGAATCCAGAATAGAGTCCGACAGAGACTCCATCAGGTCGCCCAGATTGACCGACGAAACATCAAACCCCTTGAATTTTGAATAACGTATGAACTTCATAAATCACGTCCCGAGATTTCAGCTATACCGGCTCGTCTCCGAGAGGTCGTCGTAGATCATGCCGCGACGGTCTTTGCGGGCCTTGGTGGCGGCGGTGTAGCCTCCCTCTTCGTTACGGCTGATTTTGTTCTGCGCGTAGAGCCCTTCTAGGACGAACTCGCAGGCGGAGACCGTCAGCGCCTCGTCCGAGCGTTTGAAGTCGAAGGGGATGAGGGCCGTGTCGATTAGTCCGGGCACAGCGTCCAGCAGGTTCATGCCCTCCGAGGCAGATGCCGTGTCGGCCAGTCGAAGCGAGTTGCCGGAATCGAACCAGCGCACGGCGTCTGTGAACTCTATGCCGACGAAGTAGCCCTCGTAGATTTCGCCTGCGGCCCGCTTGATAAGCTCTCTGGCGATTTTAGCAGCCCCCACCTGTTCGCCCTCATACTCTAGCTCCATCTTGCCGGTCATAGAAGGGACGGCCGCGTAGATGTCCGAGATGCGCGGCACAATCTCTTCCTCTTCCGTAAGAAGCGAGCGCCGCTCCGAGTTCGAGATGACGGATTCCATGACCGTGATGGGCAGTCGTTGCGAGACGCCGGAGCGTTTGTCAATACGCTGGTCGTCGCGCGCCTCGAAGGCAATCTGCTCCACGAGTTCGCGTATGAAGTCTGGCACGTTCAGGCGTCCATCCAGCCCTTCGCGCTCGGTCCATGCCTCCTGCCGGGTGATTTCCACGCCGAGCTGTAAGTCCGAAGGATAGTGCGTGGTGATCTCCGTGCCTATGCGGTCTTTGAGCGGCGTGATTATCTTGCCGCGCGCGGTGTAGTCTTCCGGGTTGGCCGAGAAGACGAGCATCACGTCGAGGGGCAGCCTGACAGGGTAGCCCTTAATCTGCACGTCCCCTTCCTGCATGATGTTGAAGAGCCCTACCTGAATCTTTCCGGCGAGGTCGGGCAGCTCGTTGATGGCGAAGATGCCGCGATTGGCGCGCGGCAGCAGCCCGTAGTGAATCGTCAGCTCATCGCTTAAGAGATGGCCGCCCTTGGCAGCTTTGATCGGGTCAACGTCGCCTATGATGTCGGCTATGGTCACGTCGGGCGTGGCCAGCTTTTCGACAAAGCGCGCGTCGCGCTCCACCCACTCCACGCGCGTCGTGTCGCCGTGAAGCTCCACCTGCTGGCGTCCGTAAGCGGAGATGGGATGAAAGGGATTGTCGTTGATCTCCGAGCCAGCGATGATGGGGATGCGCTCGTCCAGAAGGTCTGTCAGTTGCCGGATGATGCGGCTC
>DASVVZ010000559.1:0-2873 GCA_036389875.1 Pyrinomonadaceae bacterium | reverse complement strand
CCCTGCTACAGATTCACGGCCTTCACTTTATCTTATGGATATGTCTTTACCTGAGCGGGAAGAGGGAAGCGCGGGCAAGTCAATCGCCCTCTTGACCTCGATTTCGATTATGGACGGGCAGAGAAGAGTGTGTCAAGCAACTCATTTCAGGATTTGCGATTTCGGATTTTAGTTTTATGATGAGGGGCTGTAGGAGCATATCTCGAACGAGAAGACCGCTAAATTTCGATGCCCCCAAGTATTCTGATTGCGGACGACTACGAGGATAACCGCGAGCTTCTTCGTCTGATACTGGAAGCCGCAGGCTATCATGTGCGCGAAGCTCGCAACGGGCGCGAGTGCGTCTCGATGGCGCAGATAAACGTCCCAGACCTCTTCCTGATAGACCTTTTCATGCCGGTGCTGGACGGCTGGGGCGCGCTCAATGCGCTGCGCTCGGACGCGGGCACAAGGAACGTTCCCTGCATTGCCGTGACGGCCTACGATTCTCAATACCCTAGGACTGCTTCCGAAGAGGACTTCGACGCCTACATTACCAAGCCCTTTAAGAGCAGGGAACTGCTCGACACCATTGAGCGATTGCTGGCTGGAAGAGAGGCGCAGCTTTGAGAGGAAACCCCTGATGCCTGAAGAGAGCAAAAGCGAGGAACTGGCGGCGGGCGTCATACTGGTTGCCTTCGAGAAGCTGTTCGGCGGCGGGCGCGGCGTCAGAAAGTTCGCTCGCTCGGGCCTTCGTCACGTCCCGCTTCCGGGCGACGCCGTGCTCGTGGAGCAGAACCCTAACAAGCAGTCCGAGTGGGCCGAGCTTGCCAGGGCAGGCCGCCGCGTCGCCTGGGTCCTGCGCGACGGCGAATACCTGGCACGCGTAGTTGACGGCGAAGTCGTCATGCTCGAATAAAAAAGCAACCACTAAACCACGCGCGCGCATGGCACTAAAGCTTTCTTCTTCGTGCCGTGCGCGCGCGTGATTTAGTGGTTTATCTCTTTATCCCGCCTAGCTGCCCGTCCCTGTTACTTCTTTTCTTCGTAAACAATCTCGCCGCCTATGACGGTCATCAGGCAGCGCGTCTGTAGAATCTCGGGCTCCGGGATTTTCATGATGTCTGCGGAGAGGATGGTCAGGTCTGCGAGCTTGCCGGGCTCAATCGAGCCTTTGAGCTTCTCTTCGAAGGCCGCGAAGGCTGGCCAGAGGGTGAACATCTTCAGGGCCTGCTCGCGCGTGACGGCCTGTTCCGGGTGCCAGCCCTCACCGGATTCGCCCCTGAGGCTCTTGCGCGCCACCGCCGCGTAAAACTCTATCATAGGCTCGCCGCGCTCTACCGGAGCGTCGGAGCCCCCGGCGATGATTGCGCCCGATTTGATAAAGCTCTGCCACGCATAGGCTCCCTCAAGGCGCTTCATTCCGAGCCGGCTGGGCGCGAAGAAGAGGTCGCCTATGGCGTGCGAGGGCTGCATGGAGGGGATGATGCCCAAGCGCGCAAAGCGCGGGAGGTCGGAAGGGCTGACTATCTGCGCGTGCTCCACACGCCAGCGCGGCTCGCGCACGCCACGGGCCGCGGGCGGGACTTTGGCCAGGGCCTTTTCGTAGAGGTCCAGGATGCGACGATTGGTCAGGTCGCCTATGGCGTGCGTCTCCACCTGTATGCCGCGTCTCAAAGCGGCTTCGAGCATAGCCGCGACTTCGTCCTCCTTTTCAGTGAGGAAGCCGGAAGTTTCTGGCGCGTCCGAATAGGGCGCGAGCAGAGCAGCGCCACGCGAGCCGAGCGCTCCGTCGAAGTGAATCTTAATGGTGCGAAGCGTGAAGCGATTGTTAAAGGCCCCGACCGTCGCTCCCTCTTTAAGAAGCCTGTCAGCTTCCGGCCCCGGCCCTGACACGGCCTTGTAGATGCGGAGCTTAATCCTGCCCGCATCGTAAAGCTTCCTGAGGCGCGCCACGTCCCCGTAGCTTCCGCCCGCGTCCTGAATCTGCGTCCAGCCGAGCCGTATGCTTCGCTCGACTCCTAGAATGGTCGCCTGCTCGTTGTCGACTTCCGTCGGCCCGGGAATGTTTTTCGAGACAAGCTCCTTGGCCGCGTCAATCAGCATGCCCGTAGGCTCGTTCGTTGTTTTGTCCTTCAGCACCTCTCCGCCGAAGGGATTCGACGTTTGCGCGGTTACGCCCGCGAGCTTGAGCGCGGCGGAGTTTGCGACCGCAGCGTGACCGTCCGCCCGCACAAGATAGACGGGATTGTTCGGCGCTATGCTGTCCAGCTCCTGACGGGTCGGAAACCTCTGCGGCTTCCAGAAGGTCTCTCTCCAGCCGCGACCCGTGACCCACGCCCCCGGCCTGGCCTTCTCGACGCGCTCTTTGACGCGCGCCAGAAAATCCTCAACGCTCGTAGTGCCTTCCAGATTGAGCGTCACCTCTCGCTGGCCCACGCCCAGCAGGTGATAATGCGCGTCGGTCATCCCGGGCACGACCATCTTGCCCGCCAGATCTATGACGCGAGTGTTCTTCCCCTCGTACCTTTTCACGTCCGCGTTCGAGCCCGCAAAGACTATTCGGTCGCCGCGTATGGCTACGGCTTCGGCGCGGGGCTGCCGCTCGTTGACCGTGTAGATGTTGCCGTTCTTTAAGACAAGGTCTGCGGCGGCCGGCTGATTGTAGCCGGGCGCGAACATGCCCAGAGCGAGCAGGCTTAAAACGAGTGCAAGGATGATTTTCATAATCTTCTTCTCAGTTCATGTCAGGCTTTTTCGGTATAGCTGCGGCAGGACAAGTCTTATATCATCGAACAGGCCGTTTGAGATAGTTGTGTTTCGCTCTCTTTATCCGGCGCTGGATGTTGCCATATAATCCGGCGCGAATGTACGCATGCGATAATCGAAACTTT
>DASVVZ010000558.1:0-8846 GCA_036389875.1 Pyrinomonadaceae bacterium | reverse complement strand
ATTTGTCCTCGTCCCACATCACGTTAGAGTTGATGAGCACATAGCGGACGGAGCCGTCCTTACACCTCAAGCGCGCCTCGTAGTCTTGCAGCGTCTCTTTATTCGTCAGCCTGCACAGGATGTCGTTAATCACTTCGCTGTCGGCGTGAAACTCCGTGATGTTGCGCCCGATGTACTCTGCGCGGTTATAGCCCAGGAGGTCTAGCTCGGCCTGGTTCGCCCACAGAATGGTGCCGTCAGCGCCGACCCAGTGCAGGCCCATGGAGGCATTTTCAATAAAGTCGGCCAATTCACGCTCGCGCCGACGCAGCTCCTCCAGAGTATTTAACTCCTCAGAAGAGCGTTCGGGAATCACATCGTTTTTAGCCATCAGGATTATTTGACCCTCGGGTTCAGCACAAGAGAGGCAGTCCGGGGGCATTGACCAAACTTCTCAATAAGGGGGAATTCGTTATAGGGGGGTAAGACAGAGATGTACATCTTAAATATCAGAACTTCCAATGCTGCCCGTTCACTTCTTGCTGCCTTTGCGGCGGCGCTGCTGCCGCTCCACATCCTCGCTTGAGATGGCCTCCGGCATGGCTTCATGGAAATAGGTGTAGGCTTCAAGGCCGCCTGCCGCTTCCGACTCGGTGGCAGGTCGAATGGCGACGATCTCTTCAACCAGTTCTTCAAAGCCAAACCTGAGCCTGACGGCCAGACCCAAAGCCTCATCCAGGTCGTGTGCGAAATAGCGGTTGTAGTGCACGTCGCCCCCAATGGATTTCGTCCAGTTAATTGTCTCGACGATGTGCGGCACTTCGGCGCCCT
Organism: Pyrinomonadaceae bacterium; assembly: GCA_036389875.1. Classification (GTDB taxonomy): domain Bacteria; phylum Acidobacteriota; class Blastocatellia; order Pyrinomonadales; family Pyrinomonadaceae; genus JACVRN01. Next base: position 8,036 of record DASVVZ010000558.1, on the reverse strand, counting down.
GAGCCCTCTCTTCGGCTGTGGCCAGCGACATGTGCTCAAAGCTATACGTTGCGCCTGCGTGCGGATCGAACATGTAACCTGTATCTAGTTTTTTCAATTCCTGTGCCCTTTCTGTTTATCAACTCTCACCTGATGGCCTGTCTGCTCAAGCACTACAGGAGCATTTAGTATCCCGCCCCCGTTCATGCTATGGCGGAAAGCGTGAACCGGAATGTGGAGCCCCGCCCTATTTCACTCTCTACTCCTACCTGTCCGCCATGCGCCTCAACAAACTGCTTTACTATGGCGAGGCCCAGGCCCATCCCGTTTTTCCTGTCCGGGTCGGTATCTAATTTGTCGAATACCTTTTCAAGCCGCTCAGCCGGAATCCCGGCGCCGTTGTCTCTGACCCAACATTCGATTAAATCAGATTCCTTGCTCTCATGAGCCCCAACAGTGACTTCTCCATTCGGGGTATAGTCTATGGCATTGGAGATCAGGTTCTGGAAAATCAGGCTCAACATGTTGGCATCAGCGAAGGCTGTCAGTCCTTCGGGCACTTCGTTAATCAGCTTCAAATGCGAGGCGGCGGCCAATGGAGCGAGGTCGCCTACAAGAACTTTGACCAGCTCCTTTAGCTGTACTTCCTGCCGTACCACATTTTCGTTCACCTTCGCCTTCAGGTTTGCATCTTCCTGAACAACTTTGACTACAAGTGAATTTAGTCGCCGGACGTTTCGATGCATGGTTTCCAGTAATGACGCAGCCTGCGCGTCCTTAGCCACGTTCGGGATAGCTCGTTCAAGGAGCTGAGCCGCTGTCGCGATGGCCGCAAGCGGAGTCCTGAGATCGTGAGCGACAAAGGCCAGATGCTCCTCGCGTCGCTGCTGTATCTCCAGAGCTTTTTGCGCGGCATATGTTTTAACCGCGAGGCCGATTGACATGTCAATGACGCGGTTAATGGTGCGGTTGACCGGCCCGCGAAGACTAAGGTCGTGCCTTTCAATAAGATCCTGTATGACATCACGCAGGGCGTTGTATTCGGCCACCACTTCCTCGACATCGAATCCGAGGCGGAGCCTGTCTAAACCATGAATGACGGAGTTCTTTTTTAATTCCCCGATCATAGACTCTTCGGAATATGCTTCCAGCTCGTCGGCAAGCTCCGCGAGCAGATCGGGGATGTGATCGTTGAGAGTCGGCACGTCGAGGTTACGGGCTACGGAAAGTTGTCGCACTTCATCACGCCACCCGCCGAGTAAAGTATCCTGCTCCCGCCTGATTAGCGTTGCCAGCGCATGTAAATTTTCGGTGGACAATTTTTCCTACCTCCTTTACTCACAAACCCTGAATTATCTTGCTTCCATTTAATTGCTCAACAGTCGATCCAGCTCAGCCTTAACCGCCCGGTAACACTCGCACACAAACTCTTCCAATCCTTCTCTGTCCAGGATGGAGATGATCCCGCGAGAGTAGCGAATCAACCCGGCGCGTTGCAGGATGATAGCCGCCTCACTCACGCGCGAGCGGCGCGTGCCGAGCATCTGCGCCAGTAGCTCCTGCGTCAATCTAAGTTCGCTGCCGCCCACCCTGTCCTGGCAGAGCAGCAGCCAGCGGGCGAGCCTCTCCCCCATGTTGTGATTGCGGTTGCAGGCCGCCGTCTGCGAGACTTGTTTAAGCAGGATGAGCGAGTAGCGCAGCAGCAGGCTTTGAAGTCTGCCCCCACGTTTCAGTTCCGCCCTGAGCGCGGCGGCCGTCATCCTCATCGCGCCGTCAGCGATCTGCACGATGGCATGATTCTGCGAAACGTCGTCCCCCATCACGACGGAGAGCCCGACCATCCCTTCGCTCCCTATTAAACCCACCTCCACGCTCGTTCCTTCTTCCATGTGTGTGACGAGTGAGACGACCGCTTGGTTGGGGAAATAGACGTGCTTGATGCTGTCCTCTATCGCGTAAAGAGTTTCACCCGTGCTCAGGGAGACGGGCGTCATGCGGGGCAGCATGCGTTGATACTCTTTACCCGGCAGCGCGGCTAGAATCTTATTTTGGGGCGGTGGCCCGGACGTTTTCGGCATGAACGCATCTCCTTCATAACCGGGTCGCGTGTGAACACAGCCGACGGCAAGAGAAGATGCGCGGTTAAGGCAAGTCTCGATGTCGCAAGTTGGATTCTTAAAGAACGGTTGCGGCTTAAATACTACTTCACCTTATCACGTTTCCGGCGCTATGTCGCTTATTGGGTATATAGCCATATTACCGAATCCGTTCATATAACCTTTAATCGTTATCACGGGCAGCGTATATAGGTTGTTTCGATTAAGCGGGCGTCCGCGACGGCGAGCCTGGCAATGGCGTGCACCTCACGACCTTACAATGCTCCGATTTCGCTTCAAGCCTGAGCGATATTGGTTAGCACTCGGGCTAAATTCTTTATGCCTTGCCTGATATGTTTCTCGTCATAAGCCGTATAGCCGAGTAGCAATCCACCACGTAATTTTTGATTGATGCAGTAAGCCGAAACGGGCGCTAGATTCAGGCCCGCTTCCGCCCCGCGACGCGAAACTTCCCGATCGCTGACGCCACGCGGAAGCCAGCCAATGAGGTGCATCCCGGCTTTCGCGGGCGCGACCTCTAACATGCCCCTCAGATTTTTCCGCGCTTCTTCGACCAGAGTTTGTTGACGTTCTTCGTAGATTCCGCGCATCCGGCGGATGTGACGGGCCAGGTGTCTTTCGGAGATGAATTCGGCGAGCACTGCCTGCTCAATCACAGGCGAATGCAGATCCGTGAGAGCTCTGGCAGCCGCGAAGACCTCAATCAGGTCAGGCGGCGCAACCAGATAGCCGAGCCGTAACGCGGGAAAGATAGTTTTACTGAATGTGCCGACATATATCACACGCCCGTCAAGGTCTAATCCTTGCAGGGAGGCGAGCGGCCGCCCGCTGTAACGATACTCGCTGTTGTAATCGTCCTCGACGATGATGGCGTCGCGTTCCCGCGCCCATTCAAGCAGGCTCAGACGGCGCGCCAGACTCATCGTCACGCCGAGCGGAAACTGGTGTGAAGGCGTGACGTAAACGAGTCGCGCTTTCGGGCTTCGCTTTCGCGCCGTCTGCAAGTCGAAGCCTTCTTCGTCTATCGGCACGGGAACGATTCTCGCGCCCGTCGCGGTAAAAATATCACGCGTCCCCAGATAGCCCGGGTCTTCCAGACAAACATCTACTGATTCTGACAGGAAGATTCTGCCAATCAAATCGAGCGCCTGTTGCGTTCCGTTGGTGATGATAATCTGCTCAGAGGTGCAGCGCACGCCGCGCGTTGCCGCCAGGTGCGCTGCAACGGCGTCTCGCAAAGGTTGGAAGCCGACCGCTTCACCATAATTGAGAACTGAGGCGGGCGGTCTTTTCTGCCATTTCTGCGCGAGCTTCGCCCACACAGCGAACGGGAATTCATCAAGCGCAGCCACGCCGTGCTGGAACGGCACGAGCGCTGTCGCTCCGTGATGCCGTAAAATAGTCTTGCTGCTCTGCGCCAGCTTGGTTCCGTACGCCGAAAGCAACACCTTCCGCGTAGAGGGTTTTTCCTGAAGTTCCAGCCGCTTGAAACCGGAAGCCTGTAGGAACTCCTCGGGCAAATGCGCGGCGACAAATGTTCCAGCGCCTATCCTGCCTTCCAGGTAGCCTTCCGCCAAGAGTTGCTCGTAGGCGTTTACCACAGTCATTCTAGACACGCCTAGCTGTTTTGCCAGAAGGCGAGAGGCGGGCAGTTGTCTGCCGGAATGTAGTCCGCCACTTAAAATCGAGCGGCGAATCGTTTCATAAATCTGGCGATAAAGCGGCGCGTCGGACTTTTCGTCGAGCGTGATAAACGGTGGGTATGGCATATCCCTGGGATGATAAACCGGTCTACATGGTTTGTCGAAAACTGGCTCTTGTGTAGATGCCGATTTTACTTAGAATCTCTCGCACAGTGAGGGAACCGCGTTCAGATGGTAACGACAGTTAATAAACCCTGCAGGCGGGCTGAGCGTCCTGCGCGCGACACAGGATAACGAAAAGATGAGTGAATTACTGCAAACGACAGCGAGGACCAGGCTGAAGCGATTGCCGAAACGCGGAACTCGGGAGCGCGAAGTTATTTATCAAATCCTGGATGAAGCCTTCATTTGTCATATCGGTTTTACAGTGGACGAGCAGCCTTACGTCATTCCGACGGGTTATGCACGGGACGGCGACCGGCTGCTGATTCACGGCTCGGCTTTAAGCCGAATGCTGCGGGCCTTAGCCTGGGAGGCGGATGTGTGCGTCACCGTGACTTTGCTTGACGGCTTGGTATTGGCGCGCTCGGCTTTTCATCATTCGATGAATTACCGTTCGGTGGTGATCTTTGGCAGGGCCAAGGTTGTCGGCGGCGAGCAGGAGAAACTCTATGCTCTGCGGGCCTTCACCGAACACGTTGTCCCGGGCCGCTGGAAAGATGTTCGCCCGCCGAGTGAAAAGGAGCTGGAGGCAACGCTCGTCTTGTCGCTGGACATAGATGAGGCATCTGCGAAAATACGCGAGGGAGCGCCCGTTGACGACGACGCTGATTATGAATTGGACGTTTGGGCGGGCGTAATCCCATTGCGTCTGACGGCGGGCGCGGCCCTTAACGACGAGAAGTTACCCGAGAGCATACCGGTTCCACCGTATGCTTCAATCTATAAACGCGATTGATTGCGAGCCACAGGGTAACGTATGCGGATTCCAGGTGGAGTGAAGGAGTAGGGACTTTGATAAATGGCATGAAAATAGGGACTACGAAACTGATATTTGCTCTATTCATTTTAATGCTCGGCTCCCTCAGCGCGACGGCACAGGAGACAAAAATCAGATGGTTCGGCCACGCCGCATTTTCCATCATCACGCCCGGCGGCAAGGTTTTGTTGATTGACCCATGGCTGGGCAATCCTTCCAACCCTGAAGCCAAAGACGGTAAAGACCCGCTTAGCGCGATCAATAGAGTAGATTACATACTGCTGACACATGGGCACCGCGATCACGTAGGCGACGCAGTTGCCATCGCACGCAAAACCGGAGCAGTGCTCATCTGCAATCCCGAATTGGCAGGTAATTTAGTTAAGCTGGCAGACTTTCCTGCCAAACAGGCGGAAACCGACGCCATCATGGGCATCGGCGGCGAAATTCAGATCGCTGACGGTGAAGTGACCGTAGCCATGACGCAGGCCGTTCATTCGAGCAGCGTTTTCAATCCTAAAGCCGGAGCGAATGAGCCTGAAAGGGCATACGGCGGGAATCCCGCAGGCTTCGTTATCATCATCAAGAACGGCCCGACGATTTATCATTCGGGCGACACGGCTTATTTCAAGGACATGGAAACAATCGGTGAAAATTATTCGATTGATGTCGCGTTGCTCAACATAGGCGGCCACTTCGGGATGGAGCCCCGTATGGCGGCTAAGGCCGCGCAAGCCGTGCGCGCAAGGCTCGCCATTCCGCAGCACTTCGGCACTTTCCCGGGCATCGCCAGTAACGCTGAGGGCTTTGCCGCCGAACTCAAAAAAATGAAGATTGATTTTTACGAGATGAAGCCCGGCGAAACAATTACCTATAGAGGGAAACAGCTAATAAAAGGCAGGTAACTGCGTTGGATGTTTATGATTCGCAGACTCTAAATGATTCTGCCGGGGCGAATATTATGACTAGATTAAAATCAAAGAAATCGTTCTTCGTTCTGCTCATGTTGTTATGCGGCAGCTATTCTATAAACGCCCAGGGCCCGGACAATTCATCGCCGACTAACGCACTGCAAGCTGCGGATTCCGAAATGACTAAAGTGCGACGAGCGATAGATGCCGGAAACGGCGTCTGGGTCGAGGCGTGGGCAAAAGGGGACGCGACGATGCTGCCCGACACCTTCACCGCGGACGGAAAGGAACTCGTCGCGGGCGGCAAGGTCTTCAAAGGTCGCAGCCAGATTCTCGCCCTGATGCGCGAAACAATGCAGAAGCGCGGAGGGAAAGCGAAACTCACCGTTACCACTACGGATGTCTGGCTCGATGGTAACACCGCTTACGAAACAGGCACGGCGGTTTATGAATTTACGGTTAATGGTCAGCCGCAGACCTTAGAGCGGCGATATTTTACCATTTGGAAAAGGCAATCAAAACGCGGCCCGTGGAAAATCTACTCAAACACAGGCGTCGCCAAACAGTGAACAAGCCGTGAAATAGTCTTTCGCGTGCAGCCTTAAGTTAGACCCGGCGGTTTGACTGAGTCACTTTCCGGCGCAGATAACTTAAGTACCCAACAGCTTCTTCACGTCTGCGCTGGACGCCAGGTCTTTAGTCCAGGCGAAACTCCCACGCTCGCGCATCTCCCCGCCCGCTCTCAACAGGACTGTGATGGCGGCGCGCGCCAGCGCTCCACCGGTACTGATGCGCCTGGCACCGGCGTCTGCCAGTTGCGTGACCGTCACTCCCTTCACGAGCGGCGCCAGGACATTCACCGGCTTGCTCAACGCGCCTGTCACCAGGCGAACCTCATCCAGTGTGGTGAGGCCCGGTGCGTAAAGTACATCCGCCCCCGCAGCTTCAAATGCCTGTAATCGACGGAGAGTGTCGGCCAAGTCATGCCTGCCGTGGAGCAGGTTTTCGGCGCGCGCCGTCAGTGTGAAAGGGAAATCAAGGCTGCGAGCCGCCTCCGCAGCAGCATGCACGCGCTCAACTGCCAGTTCGAATTCATAGATGGGATTCGATGGATCGCCGCTGTAGTCCTCAATAGAGCCCCCTACCACGCCTGCCCGCGCGGCGAGCACGATAGTCTCGGCTGCCTCGGCGGGGTCATCCGCGAAGCAGTTCTCCAAATCTGCACTGATCGGCAGGTCAGTCGCCGCCGAGAGGTTGCGGCAATGTTCAATCACCTCATCCCGCAAGACCTCTCCGTCGAGCCGCCCCAGAGAGTTGGCAAAACCCGAACTCGTCGTCGCCAGGGCTTCGAACCCTAACCCGGCCAGTAACCGCGCAGAGCCCGCGTCCCAGGGGTTAGGGATGACGAAGGCCCCATCACGCCCATGCAATGCCCTGAACCTCTCCGCCTTTTCTATTTGAGTTGCCATAGCGTTCTACGAAAATATAGTCACCTTCCTATTACATGCCCGAGAAAAAATTGTAAGCCCCAGGTGGACAGGATCATAGATTAAAGAAAATAAGGGCGCGTTCAAGTGCCACTATCTTAACATCGAACAAGACCACTTTGGCCTCACAGGTATCTTAGCAATAAGTATGAAGATGAATTGGTAAACATCACTCGGCCCTAAGTGGTACTTGTGATAGTGCCGTTTTAAGGTAAAGTTTTACGATGATACGACCGTTTGACGTTCATTAGGGAGAGAGTGGCGTGATTAAATTTCGTCTTTTTCCTGTGGCTATGCTTCTATGTGGGCTGCTATTTCCGATACATGGCGCGCGGGCGACCGACTTTGACAGGGCAGGGGCGCTGGTTATCGGAGAGACCTTCACGATCGATTCAAAGATTCTGAACGAGACGCGGCGCATCAACGTCTACATGCCTCCCGGCTATGCGGAGTCGGCGGGCGCGCGCCTGCCAGTGCTTTACATGCCGGACGGCGGCATTGCAGAGGACTTCCTGCACGTGGCTGGTCTGGTGCAGGTATCTGTGGGCAACGGGACGATGCGGCCATTCCTGCTCGTGGGGATTGAAAATACGGAACGCCGTCGTGACATGACAGGCCCCACCGACAACGAGGGTGATAAAAAAATCGCGCCGCGCGTAGGAGGCTCCGGGGCATTCAGGAAGTTCATACGCGACGAGTTGATGCCGCAGGTGAAGATTCGCTATCGCACGACGGAAGAGACGGCGGTCGTGGGGGAATCGCTCGCCGGGCTATTTGTAGTTGAGACTTTTCTCTTCGAGCCTGACTTGTTTGATACCTATATTGCCTTCGATCCCAGCCTTTGGTGGAATGACCAAAAATTGGTTAAAGGTGCTGCTGAGCGCCTGCGCGCGCTTTCGAAGCTCTCGAAGACTTTGTAC
>DASVVZ010000557.1:0-3310 GCA_036389875.1 Pyrinomonadaceae bacterium | reverse complement strand
GTTGTAAAACGCATTCACGGGCGCGGCCCCATCTCATTATTCAATTTCATCACACTACCCTACAGGGTGAGCGGCGCACCGTGGCCCCCGGGCGGAACAAAGGACGAGGGGCGAGCCACTACGAAAACCACTATGGGAGTTGACCGGAGCGAAGACCAGAATGAGCTGGGTGATTATATTGACCGCCTCTCGGTGGTCAAAGGTCAAACACAGCTCTTTGACGCTATTCGCTCGATGGCAGATGAGTTGAACGTGAATGTAGATTCCGATGAGGATTCTTATAAGGACAAAATAATTATCCTGATTACGGACGGCGACCAGCAAACACAGCTGGACGGCGCATTTGTTTCATATCCTAATGAAACAAACATAAGGAAAAAGCAGGTTGAGCAGCTCATCAAGGATCTTAAGCAAAGCGGGATTAAAGTTTACGCGGTCGGACTGCTCGGAGAATTGGATGCATATGGCGGCTTTAGCGAAAAGACACAAAAAGAGCGAGCGGAATATTTCCTGAAGAAGATTACTAAAGAGACGGGCGGGAAGGCCGTAGTTTCAATGTCCGGCAAGATTAATATAAACAAGGCCCTGGACGAGCTTTTCGCCAAATGAAGAGCCCGGCGAAGGAATCTATAAATCCGCCACTTTCCCAAAAGCCTTACGGCCAGCCTCAATCGTCCTGTCCAGCAGCTCGTCCGTGTGCGCGGCGCTGATAAAAGCCGCCTCGAATTGAGAGGGTGCTAGATAGACGCCTTCCTCCAGCATCGCGTGAAAGAACTTTCCGTAAAGCTCCCGGTTGCTTTGCACGGCAGAAGCCCAGTCAGTGACAGGCCCGTCAGTGAAGAATGAAGTCCACATGGAGCCCACGCGATTGATCACGGTCTGAAAGCCTGCTTCACGCGCGGCTTCGGCTAACCCGGCGCAGAGGCGTTGGCCCGCACGCTCAAGCCCTGCATAGATAGACTTGTCGCGCAGGCGGCGAAGCGTGGTGAGCCCTGCGGTCATGGCCAGAGGGTTACCTGAGAGAGTGCCAGCCTGGTAGATATTGCCTGCGGGCGCTACGTTATTCATGATGTCGCGGCTCGCGCCGTAGGCCCCTACGGGCAGCCCGCCGCCGATAATCTTGCCCATCGTTGTGATGTCGGGCATCACTCCGTATAGCTCCTGCGCCCCGCCGCGCGCAAGACGAAAGCCCGTCATTACCTCGTCAAAGATTAAAAGCGCGCCGCTCGCCCTCGTAATCTCGCGCACGCTTTGCAGGTAGCCTTCACGCGGAGGCACGCAGCCCATGTTGCCCACCACGGGCTCAATGATGACTGCGGCTATGTCCTCATGCTCATCAAAGGCGCGTTCCAGTGCATCCGCGTCGTTGAAGGCGACGGTGATGGTGTTTTGTGCAAGCGCTGCGGGAACGCCAGGGCTATCGGGCAAGCCCAGGGTGGCTACGCCGGAGCCGGCTTTGACCAGCAGGCTGTCGCCGTGGCCGTGATAACAGCCCTCGAACTTCACCAGCTTGTCGCGCCCCGTTACGCCGCGAGCAAGACGTATGGCGGACATGGTGGCTTCCGTGCCGCTATTGACCATGCGAACCATCTCGACCGACGGAACGGCCTCGACTATCTCTTCGGCCATCAAAATTTCAAGCTCAGTCGGCGCTCCGTAGCTCGTGCCGCGCGCGAGAGCATCTTTGAGGGCCTCCAGCACTTCTTCATCCGCGTGCCCGAGAATCATAGGCCCCCATGAGCCCACGTAGTCGATATAAGTCTTTCCGTCAACGTCCGTCATCTCTGCGCCGCGAGCGCTCTTGATGAAACGGGGCGTGCCGCCGACTCCGCGAAACGCGCGCACGGGTGAATTAACTCCGCCCGGCATCAACTCGACCGCACGCGCAAACAACTCCTCCGAGCGCCCTCCGCGCTCATCCTTCTGTGCTGAACTCATAGGAGCATTGTAAGACGAAGAGTGGAAAGGTGGAAAGGCTTAGAAAGTCCTAAAACCCAAGTCCCATGCCCCAAGTCTGAAAGACACCTTCTTTTGACTTGGGACATGGGACCCGGAACCTGAGACCTCAGGCGTCTTAGTTCTTCGGCAGGTTAAGAACGTCGCCGGGGTGTATGACTGAATCCGGCGACTGCATCTTGTCGCGGTTGGCGTAGAAGATTTTCATGTATTCGTTGCCGTCGCCGTAATGGTTCTTGGCAATCTTCCAGAGCGAGTCGCCGCCCTTGACCGTGTAAGTCTCCACGTCGTTGTTTTGCCCGCCCTGCTGTAAGTTCGAGTCCACGCTGAGCTCCACCGTGATGTCCTGGTAGTTGGAGTCAACGAGCTTGATTTGATCCCACACCTGATTGCTGACATCGTCGCTCGGCGAAACGCCGCGAATGAAGAGCTTGTCGTTCTCCACGTGCAGGTTCTGAACTCTCACGCCCTTTTGGTCTATGAAGCTTAGAACACTGCGATATTTGTTCTTGAGGTCATCAAAGCGCTGATTTGACTCGGGCGCAGCCTGCGCGGCGGCCGCGCCGCTTCCGAACATCTTGTCGAATAATCCCATATCTCTTTCTCCTATCAGAAGACAATTTTTTGCCTGTCCCGACAACTCGGGCAGACCTTTAGCAGGGGAATCCCGGGGACGATTTCGCAAGGGGTGTACCAGCATGAATTAAGGCGTAATTGCCGGAGATTCATGGCCAGATGTTTGTAAACAGTGCGACCAAACGTCAGTTTGATACAGTCCTGAGGCGCGCGGCAAAGCGAATCGAGCTAGCCGAAGATGCTGCGCCACTGTCGCTCAATGGAGCTTCCGAAGAGAAAGGCGCTCAGGCTCGGCTGCTCGTGCGAGCGGTCGTAGCCGACCAGCTCTACATAGGCGCGTCCTTCCGCTGGCTCGTTGCCGTGCCTGCCGTCCACGCGGCAAGCCCCCTCCCAGTAAACAATCATCGTAGTGCCCTGCGTATCAAGTTCCTGATCCTTCATGACCGGCGTAACGGTGACATCAACGCCGAAGCGCGGCACGCGCAGACGCCAGCCGCTCGGATAGACGGCTTGAGTGTGCGGGCTACGCCATTGTGCGGTCGCTTCCAGCTCGAAATCTTCTCGCGTGAGATGCGTCCAAGCGCCGGAAGCATCCACGTAGGTTCCGCTGGAAAAGGGCGAAGCCGCCCCGCGCGCGTCGCGTATGTGATAGACCATCACTTCCGCGCCCGTGGAGAGTTGAATGCTGAACCAGTCCCAGCCCTTCTGATTCTCCGTCGTGCGCCACGTTCCGAACTCCCGATCCATCCAGGCCGAGCCGGTGAAACGCTCCGTCTCG
>DASVVZ010000556.1:0-6677 GCA_036389875.1 Pyrinomonadaceae bacterium | reverse complement strand
GCACTGGTCTGTCCCACGGAAGCTTTTCATCTTGACCCGGTGATGCTGGTCATTAACCCGGAGACATGCATAGACTGCGATGCGTGTGTGCCGGAATGTCCCGTCGAGGCAATTTTCCCCGAGGATAGAGTGCCAGAAGAATGGGCACAGTACACGCAGATTAATGTTGATAAGGTGAATGAGGGGCTGCCGACCATCAGTGATAAGCTCGACCCGCTCTGCTAAAGTCAGCCCCATAACAGGTTTCATTAAGACTTTTGTAGATTCTGGCGGCGCGTGAGACCGAAAGTGATGAGTTCTTGAAGCGGTCTCGCGCGCCGTACAATTTGCCGGGCCACAACCCGGCCAACATAAACAGTTGCCGCCGAGACACAAATTTTTATAGAGCTTAATATGAGGAAACGCACTAAGCGCTGGCTGGGGGTCGCAGCACTGGCGCTGGGGGCGCTCGGTACAGCCGGAGCCGTATTTATGAGAAGAAGCAAATCGGATAACTCGCGTAAGAAAGTGGCCGCGAACGCCTGGGCCCGGCCCGGCATGCGTGTGACGTTTCGCGCGGAGCTGATGCCGGGCAGAGATGCTTCGGAGAGAAATTTTCTCGTAGAGGAGATTCTCCCGAGCGGGCGCGTCACACTCGAAGGCAAGGCGGGCGAGCACGCCGAGACGGAGTTCGAGCGCATACGCTGAAAATTTCCTGCCGGGGAGAATTGAATTGTCTCAATCAAGAATCGAAATCTTCGAGGCTATGGCTCGCTCTCAGCCCGACGACGTGATGGTCTGGTACGGGCTGGGCAGCGAATACTTCAAGCTGGAAGAGTGGGCCAAGGCCGCAGAAGCCCTGCGCCGCGTGATAGAGATAAACGCCGATTATACTGCGGCCTATCAGATGCTCGGCTCCGCGCTCATGAACAGGGGCGAGGCCGAAGAGGCCCGTCGCGTCTGGCAGGAAGGCATAAAGACTGCGGAGCGAACGGGCGCGTGGAAAGCAGGCCAGCACATGCAGGGCCTCTTGAGCGACACATCGGGCGAATCAGGTTCAAGCCTCTGCAAGGAATAAATCGCGCCCGACTGATTTAACCCGCCGGACTAAAAAAAGCCCGTGCCCGAGTCAAATAGCTATTTGCCCTGATCCGCGTTGTGATAGACCGCCGGGAACTTCACTATCTGGATAATCTTCTCCAACTCCGTAAGCGAGCGCAGCTTGTGTTTCCATTCCGCGTTCACCTGAAACTCTAGCGGAAGGTCTTTCACATCCTGCTCAAGCACGAAGGGGAATACCTGTAGCTTCTTGTTCTTCACAGCGCAAATCACCTTCCAGAACCTTGTGGGTATCTGCACGCGCAGTTTGCCCTCGAAGTACTTGTCCTTCGAGGAAAGCACAGGGCCCGCGAAGATGCAGAAGCGCTCCGTGTCGGCCTGTGAGCCTATGTAGTTCTCAAGATTTCCCCAGATGCCGCCAAGCTTGGACTGGTTAAAGTTGCCGCGCTGCGGCGAGCAGTTGGTGACGTGATAGGTGTCGCCGTTGGCCCTGCGCACCTGGGCATAAGACTTCCCGAAGCAGACATCTTCGCGCCGCACTATATGGCCCTTGTCGAAAGCCCCGTTGTCTTTGGTGTAGAACGCGTCCGGGATTTGATACTCCTCTTCCACGCGCGGGTCCAGCACCCACTTCTCCAAATCATTCTCGCCGAGGCCCCCCAGAGCCTTGCGCGAGTATTGCCTGGACGGGTCCGGCTGTTTGGCTTTGGTGCTTCCGTCAACATTAGAGGCCGTGTAGATGGCCAGCCTGCGCTTCTTGTGAAGCACTACGCTGAAGTGTTCATAGGGAATGACCGTGCCTCCTTCAATCATGGGAGCGATGAGCGTCTTGTTGGTGACGGTGGGAAGCGGCGTCTTGATTCCCAGAAAGTTCAAGTCGAATCCTTCGCGCGAGTCATAGTCCGTATCGATGATAGGCTCCTTGTAGGTTTCGGAGGCGTCGCTGCTTCCGTCCGTCACAAGGGGCCGAGTCGTGGGGGCCGCCTGCGGCTGCGGAGGTGTCTGACCCTGAAGGACTGCGCCGCCGTTCAGCTCAAGCACCAGTGTGCCGAGCACTATTCGAGCGCCGTTGCCTGCCTGGTTAATGTTGATGCGTGGGCTCATATCATCTTCTCCTATCGTTCTGTTCTCGCTATTGTAGGAAGTTGAAATGACATCCTCGCCGCCCTGCATGGCGGCCTTGAATTCCGCAATAAAGCCCTGGCTCTCTGGGGCCTCTTTCAATATGGAGTCGCAGATGCGGCTGACGCGTATGCCTGCGTTTGCTATCCAGTCCACGTCCGCGTCGTCTACGCTGGTCAGGTCATCTATCCTTTTACCGTTCTTGAGGATGAACTGCTTCGTGTCCTCGTCCTGACGCGCGATGCCCGCGTGGTGAAGCGCCACGACCTGAAAGCTGTCGTTGAAGACGGGAGCGCCGCTTGAGCCCTGAGCCGTGTCGCTCATGTACCAGAGAACGTCGGGGTCTGTGTTCTCTACGAGCTGGTTTTCGCGTATGGCGTATTGCCTGCGCGCTCCTCCGGGGTGCTGAATGATGGTCATCCATTCCTTGATAAGTATCTTGCCGGTCTGGCCGATGAGTCGGTGATAACCGAAGGTGGCGAGCGGCTTTGCTTCGTCGATTGACTGCGGCTCGACGGCCACGAGCGCGAAATCCAGATTCTCGTTGTTAAAGAAGAAGAGATCGGGCTGCAAACGGAAGCGGTAGGATTTATCTGGCCGCCCCGCGATGTCGAATCTGTAATTGAACTCGATGATTGACGGCGCGGCCTCATCGGCTTCTGTGAAGACGTGATGGTTGGTGAGCATCAGTCGCGGCGAAATCATGAAGCCCGTGGCGCAGCCGCGCTCGTGGCCAGAGGGCGCACGTATGCTTACGCGGCATACCGGATGCGCCGCCAGCAGCGCTCGCTCAAGATAAAACTCGTCAACCAGGTCGTTTGTGCCTATGAGCCGCTCGAAATCTATGCGTGTGGGCTGAGCGCCGCCGCGCGTGAGAAAGTCAGCACGCTTGGCGAGGTGAGCGGCCTCCGTATCTCGTTTGACTCGCGGCGCGTAGTCCAGATTGCGACGGGCAAGAATCCCTTCGGGCAAGCTCTTCTCGCGTCGCAGCGCATCGTCACAGACTCTGTTTGTAATTTTCATAGCTGAATCCGGCCTACAGGTACGGGCTACCTGCGGAAAGTGCCGACGCCGAATCTATTGGCTGTCGCGCCGGCCGTGAGACGTTTGCAGCGGGCGTGCGGTTCCCCGCGCGCGGGAGATATCAATGAATGGTCACGCCCATCGCTGCGGCAGTGAGTCGTACGGTTTGAAATGAGGTGCGCAAGCAATGACCTTAGCGCAAGCTCTGTTGAAATCGGGCCAGACGGGGAAGAGCGTCTTTAATCTCTTCCGCCGTTTCTACCACTCGTAAGTATTGCCGGGCTTCATTATGCTGAGCCTGGGAATCTTGAGGGCATTGAGTTCTTCGACCACCTGCTCGCGGTAGCTGGGCTTGATGTGGACGGTAAGAATGTCTGCGTCCTTGTGCTTCTTCATCTTGCGCAGCTCTTTCTTCAGAGAGGCGGGCGTGAAATGGCGCGAGACCTCTGCCAGTTGGGACAGGTAATCTGGAAAGGACGCTTCGATTAGAAGTGCGTCTATGCGAGGGGTGCGGTTGACCAGTTGCCAGAACTCTTCCGTTTCGGCCGTGTCGGAGCTGAACGCCAGCGTGTGTTCGCCGTCCGTGGCTATCAGGCCGACCGTGGGAACTATGTGATTGACGTTGACGGTTATGACGCGCAGGTGAGCGACGCTAAACTCTTCGCCCACGCGAAAGGGCACGTACTCCATCACCTTGGTCTTGGCGTTCTTCAGTTCGGAGAAGCGCGGGTAGACAGTCCAGTTGAAGATGTCGTTCTCCAGTATGTCTATCACTTCCTGCGTGGCGTGTATGCGAATCGGCTCCTCAAGCTCTCCGAAGAGGTCGTCAATGAAGATGGGAAGAGTGGCTATGTGATCCATGTGCGGGTGCGTGACTATGATGTCGCGCACGGTGTCGCGCTGCGCGTCTGTCAGCGAGAGCGCTATGCTCCCGGCGTCAACGGCTACGCTGTCGTCAATTACATAGCAGGTCAGGCGTTGGTCTGGGGTGGCCTTGCCCGAGCTATTGAATGTGCTTGGCAGAAGTTGAATTTTCACGAGTCAGTCTGCTGTTTATCGTTTACGGGTACGAGCAAAAAAATCGTGTTTCGTCCGGCAGGCGGCGTCGTTCGGGGGCGACGCCGGCTCTGCGGAAATCAAGCTTTAAAAATGCTGCCCGAGGCGCTGGCGCAGCTCCATCAGGAGTTGCACTATGGCATACTCGCGCGCGGCCATCTCCTGATCCATTTGCACGACACCGCGCGCAACGCGGCTGCGATGAAATGCAAGCTCGCTGGCCGCCTGATTGTATTGCATGCGCGCGCGCCAGACCCCTATGCCGCCGCTCCTGAAGGCCCTCAGGGACGAGCCCAGCCGTCCGCGAATCGTAACCAGTCGCTCATACTCTTCCTGCGTGAACATACCGCGCTGAAGGTCTGGCAGCAGATACTCGCGCACGACGCGCCCCTCGCGCAAGAGCGCAAAGAAGACTATGCCGAGCGTGATGAGAAATATCGGAACCATCAGAACAGCATAAATGGCCAGGAAGCCTGCGAGCGATTCGGACAGGCTGGCCGTAAAGTTCCAGAGGAAGTGCAGGAACATCGCCAGCCCTAGTCCTATGAGCGGCATGATGAATTTGACGAAGCCGTTTCTGACCTGACGCGCGACGCCCAGCCCTATCCCGGTCATGCTGGTAAAGAGCGGGTGCGAGTAGGCCGCCAGCCCGCCGCGCACCAGGTAGATTTCCTGAAAGTCCGTGCTCAGCAGCCCGCCCTGCGATATGACCCTTCCGTAATACTGGAAGTTCTCGGTCATGGCGAATCCCAGTCCGACCATGCTCGCATAAACGAATCCGTCCACCACGCCGTCGAACTCGTCCTTCTTCCAGAAGAAGAGAACGAAGAGTATGAAGCCCTTGGAAAGCTCTTCAAAGAAGGGCGCGATGATGACAGCGCCCAGGAGCTTGGCGGCTATCTCGCTTCCAGTCGTCAGGTAGACGGCGATGGCCGAAAAGGTGTTGAGAAAGTAGGCTGCGAAGACCGCCACGGTCGCGCCCCAGAAGAAGGTCAACGCCAGCATCCACAATGGCTCCGCCTCGTAGCGGTCGATCCAGAGGATGAGCATGATGTAGACGGGCACGGGCAGCATGGCTACGACCATCGCTACTATCAGCGCGGCCATGCCCGTCTCAGCGCCTATCAGCAGCAGCACGATCGCTCCCAGCAGGGCTGCGACCAGCGCCGCGAAGACGGCGAAGACGATTTTGATGGCGCTCCGGCGCTTGGGCGGCCTGTAGGCGACCGTCGCGCCTTGATAAGGATAGGAACCGCCTGCGGGATTAGGCGTGGGGGCGTCAGGATACATAAAGTTAGTCACCAATCATCATGAAGGCTTGAGACGTTATGAAGCCGCGCTTTTATTTGAACTTCGCATGCGGCCGGCTGTAACTCCGGGCAGGCGGCGTTGCTGCACGGAGGGTGGCCATCCTTCACAGTTAGAAAACCGGGCTAAGTATAGCTATATTCGCGCTTGAACTTCTAGCAGAATTTCGCTTTTCCGGGCGGAAGCGGAAAGACCGCCGCCGCGCGCAACTTTTGCTCAGCGAGCACAGGTTTGAGCACGGCCGCCGTCTATGGAATAGGTCGCGCCCGTAATCCACGAGGCGCGCTCGGAAGCCAGGTAAAGAATCAGCTCGGCCACTTCGCGCGCAGAGCCCACCCGTCCGATCGGGTGCGTGCTCTTCGAATGCTCCAGAAACTTGCTGTAAGCCTCTTGCTCCATCCCGCCTCGCTTGTGTATCTCCGTGATGACCACGCCCGGATTGACGGCGTTGACGCGAATGCCCTTCGGAGCTAGCTCAAGCGCCGCGCACCTGGTCAACTGGTCTAGCCCTGCTTTCGAGACGCAGTAGGCCAGAACGCCGGGAAAGGCGCGCAGTCCCGTGACGCTCGACACGTTGACGATGTTGCCGCGACTCTCGGCCAGATGCGAAGCCGAGTGATGCATCAGGTTGAAGACGGCGCGCAGGTTAACGTTCATCATGGCGTCCCAGTCGGCCATGGAGGTCGTCTCAACCGTACCGTTTGAGATGTGGCCCGCGGCGTTGACCAGCACGTCCAGCGAGCCGAACTTCTCCACCGTCTCGTTGACTATGCGGCGAGGAATAGGCTTGACCGTCACGTCCGCTCGTATGGCCAGAGCCTTGCCGCCCCCCTTGTTAATCTCTTTGCAGACAGCCGCCAGCTCCGACTGGTTGCGCCCGACTGCGGCCACGCGCGCTCCCGCCTCCGCAAAGCGCAGCGCCGTCGCCCTGCCAATGCCACTGGTCGCGCCCGTCACGAGCGCCACCTTCCCCTCCAGCTCTCTCTCCATTTAACAAATCTCCCAGCAGAAAATTTCCGGCCAGTGTCCCACAAAGATAGGTAAAAGACGAGTGAATAGTAGATGGTAAATGGTGAATGCAAATCCACGTTTGTCTATTAATCATTTACCATCTACTATTCACTTCTTTT
>DASVVZ010000555.1:0-8898 GCA_036389875.1 Pyrinomonadaceae bacterium | reverse complement strand
CTCAATCACGGGAGCCGTGATATGCATGCGCATGTCGTCGTGCGGTTCATATATCTGAGACATAATTATCAGTGGTCTCCCTGCTCGCCCTGGTTGGGATTCATGTTGCCCATCAGGCTCTTCGGCCCTATCTCAGGATTTATGTTGCGTATGGCCGCAAGATAAGTGGTGCGCGGGCGCGTGTTCAAATCTGAAAGCAGCCCGTAGTTGCGCTCCTGCGCCTTGAGCTTGGCCACGCGGCTGTTCGGGTCGTTCTGGTTGCCGAAGACTATCGCGTCCGAGGGGCAGGCGGCCTGGCAGGCCGTGACGATCTCGCCGTCGCGCACGGGCCTCTCTTCCTTCTCGGATTCAATCTTGGCGTACTGTATGCGCTGGATGCAGTAGGTGCATTTCTCCATCACGCCGCGCGAGCGCACCGTGACTTCGGGGTTGCGCATCAGCTTATAAGTCGGCGTCTCGAAATCCTGGTAGAGCAGGAAGTTGAAGCGGCGCACCTTGTACGGGCAGTTGTTTGAGCAGTAGCGCGTGCCCACGCAGCGGTTGTAAACCATGTCGTTCGTGCCTTCGGCCGAGTGGACGGTCGCGGCCACGGGACAGACAGGCTCGCACGGCGCGTTCTCGCAGTGCATGCAGGGCACGGGCTGGAAGAAGGTCTGCGGGTTCGCCTCCTCTCCCTTGTAGTAGCTGTCCACCCTGAGCCAGTGCATCTCGCGGCTGCGCAAGACCTGCTCCTTGCCTACGACGGGGATGTTGTTCTCGGACTGGCAGGCCACCACGCAGGCGTTGCAGCCTATGCAGGTGGAGACATCAATCGCCATCCCCCAGGCGTAGTCCTTGGAGTAATCGTAATTCTCGTACATCGTCTCATCGCGCTTTGGGTCGTGCTTTTCTTCGGGCGCAAAGTGCGGGTTCTGCTTGTAGTCTTCCAGCGTCCCGGCTCTGACAAGGTCGCGGTTCTCCATCAGGTGATGAAGCTGCGTAGTGGCAATCGGATAAATCTCCGCCGTCTTGTCCAGCCTCAGGCCCGTGCCCGACCAGAGCGCGTTCGAGGTGCGAAGCGCATAGGCGTTCTGGAAGTTGGGCGTAGCGTTCCGTTCGGTTCCCGTGCCGGCGCGGCCCGCTCGCCAGCGACCGTAGCCCAAGTAAACCGTGACGGTATTGTCGGGCTGGCCGGGCTGCACCCAGATCGGGAAGGGAACGGTGCGATTCTGGAAAGTGAGATTGACGACCGTTTGCTTCCACTCGCCGCCCTTCCAGCCGAGGTCGTTCTCAAGGCCGAGCCTGCGTGCGGTCGCGGGGCTTATCACAGCAGCCGTGTCCCAGGTGATTTTCGAGTGCGGCTTGGGCAGCTCCTGAAGCCAGCCGTTGTTGGCAAAGCGCCCGTCGTAGATGCTCGGGTCGGGGCGAAAGACTATCTCAAGCTCATTCGGATTCGCGGGCGTCTGCGGCTGAGCATTGTCCCAGTTGCCGGCGAGCGTCACGGTCCTCATCGGAAGCGCCGTGTTCGGAATCACGCCGTCGTGCAGCGCCCTCCGCCACTGGCTCTCGAAATCGCCGGCCGGAGCCGCCTGCGGCGGAGTCGAGGTCGGCGGCGTCACGCCCGCCTGCGCCGAGTTTGCGTTAGGCGAAGCGGCATTCGCCGTTTGATTGGCGGCGCTTCCCGCTTGATTGCTTGTTTGATTGTTGGCGTTCGCCTGATTGTTGGCAGAGCGGTTGGCCGCAGCCTGATTGCCCGCGCCCTGATTGTTCCCCTGGCTATTAGCCGTGCGATTGTTCGCCGCCTGGTTGCCGTTGGCCGGGCCTTGCCCCCCCTGTCCGGTATTCTGCGCCGCAGCCCCGTTCTGATTCACGGACGCAGGCTGTTGAGCCGATGCGGCGCGCTGGCCCGTGCCCTGTGCCGTAGCTGAACGCAAGCCCGCGCCCCCCGCGCCTATCTTGTCCTGCCAGAAGCTGCGCACAATCTCGTATCCCGTTCGCTCGGGCTGCTGCGTGAAGGCGGCCAGAAACTCTATGGGCGATTTTGTGCCGCGATAAAGCGGGGCGATGAGCGGCTGAACGATAGAGACCGTGCCGTCGAAGGCTCGCGCGTCTCCCCACGATTCCAGGTAATGAGATTCCGGTATGTGCCAGTGGCAGAGAGCGCTCGTTTCATCATCGTAGAGGCTCAGGTGTAGGCGAAGCCCCACCTTCTCCATGCTCTGCCGGAACTGAAGGTCTGCGGGCGCGTTGTAGACGGGATTGCCTCCCACCATCACCAGCATGTCGACCGCGCCGGAATTCATCTCCTGAACGAGCGTGCGAAGCTCTGCTATGGGATCGAGCGCTGTGTTCTCCTGTCCCGGCGGGCGAAACTCTACGGGCTCTGTGTAGGTGACCACGTTGCCCACGCTGCCGAGTTTCTGATTCATGGCGTGTGCGAGCGCGTGAATGATTGCGGGCTGCTCGTCGCCGGGGACGACAACCGCGCCGCGCCCGGCCTGCTGCAAGTCGCGCGCGATGGCGTCAATCACGTTGGCCGGAATCGAAGCAGGAGCCGCACCAGTCCCGGCCATAGACACGCCCAGCTTTGCCGCAACCGCGCGTGCGAAGCCCTCAACCTCGGACGGGCGGAGCGGCCAGCGGTGGTCCGCGCTCGCCCCAGTGTTTGTAGGCGTGGACTCAACGCAGTAGAAGCGGTTCATGCGGTCGGGGCCGCCTTCGCCTTCTACGCGGCGGCGCGAGGCGAACTGCCGCGCGTAGCGAAGACTGGCCGGGCCGCAAGCCAGAAAATCGGCGTCGAGGCCAAGTATACGGTCGGCGCGAGTGAAGTCGTAGACGACGTTGACCGGCTGGCCGAAGGCCTGAAAGGCTCCCGTGCTCGCCTGCCCGCGTCCCACCGGCTCGTACTGATACCAGCGCGCGCCCGGAAACTCTCTGAGGATGTCCGTTATCTGCGCGGCCAGCGTCGGAGAGGTGATGGTTTCGGTCAGAAACCTGATTCCCGCTCCCTGCTTGGGCCTCTGGTTATCGAGCGCCTGGCTGACCGCGCCTAGGAAAGTCGACCACGTGCGAATCTCTCCGCGAAAGCTCAGCACCTGCGAGCGATCCGGATCATAAAGCCCCAGGACTGAAGCCTGCGCGTATATGTCGCTCGCGCCTAAGGAAGCCGGGTGAAGCTCGTTGCCTTCAATCTTGGTCGGGCGTCCTTCGTTGCTTCTGACCAGCAGGCCCACGGCTGCGCCGCCCAGCGACATGGCCGTGGCGTAGAAGGAGGGCTTGCCCGGCACGTACCCTTCCGGCTCGCGCACGAAGGGGACAATCGTTTCCGTCGGCTGGTAAGCGCAGGCCGAAAGCCCCGCGAGCGCCATCGATGCGCCCATCAGCTTGATGAAGGAGCGGCGGCTGACGGAGTCGTCCCACTCTTCGGCTGCGTGCGGGTACTCGCGCTTGACCAGCTCCTCGAACTCGGAGGATTCGGCCAGCTCTTCCAGGTTCCGCCAGTACTCTTTGCCACGAGTTTCCAGCAGGCGCTCGCGCAGCAAAGCGAAATTTTTTTGCCTATCTTCAATGGACATCAACGTTTTCCCGATTCTATCTGTGGCACGTAGAGCAGCTTTGCAAGACGGCTGTGCTACGGAGGTTATAAGTCCTGGCCAGCTGCGCCCCCACTTCCGCCTGATTGGCCGGAGGCTGCCACTGCATATTGAAAATCTGGTCTTTGGGTCTGAGCACGGCTTCAGGGTTTCTGTGGCATTGCAGGCACCACTCCATGTGAAGCGATGCGTTCTGCCACATGAGCGGCATGTTGTCCACGGGCCCGTGGCAGGTCGAGCAGCCTACGCCCTTGTTGACGTGTATGCTGTGATTGAAATAGACGTAGTCCGGCAGGTCGTGCACACGTACCCATTCGATGGGCTTGTCATCGCGGAAGCTTGCGCGCACCGGCTCTAGGTAAGGGCTGTTAGCCCAGATTTGCGAGTGGCAGTTCATGCAGGTCTTGGTCGAAGGCATTCCGGCCGAAGCCGAGACCTCGACGGACGTGTGGCAGTACCGGCAGTCTATGCCGTCGTCGCCCACGTGATGCTTGTGACTGAACTGCACGGGCTGCTGGCGCTCGACCCAGGCTTGCGTGTTGTAGTCGGAACGAGCCAGCTGAAGCAGCAGGTAGAGCAGAGCGCCGCCTATGAAGACAGCACCGAAGATGCTCACCTTGGCGATGGTATTAGTGCTCTGATGAAATATTTGGGGCACGGCGCGGACAGTCTCCGTATCAAGGATTGCCGGGCGAGGGAAATCTTTCACTTACCCCTCTAAAGCCCGGCTACTGCTGCCGGACGCGACCCTCGGGACACAGGACTACAAACTCTCGGGGTCGCGCGTGGCCACTTGTAGACCCATACGGGAACTGCTGTCCGCTTCTCTACTCCGTAGAGCCTTCTCGTGAGGCTCGTCAGGCCGGAAGAGAATTACTCTCACGGCTCGCGGTCATCTCGTTGGGTTCATGCTGTCAGTGCAGTAAAGCGATTCTACCAATTCCGTAAACACTGTCAACTCAACTTGCTACGAAAATGTAGCGAAGTTAATAAAGATTGGTTGAAGCCAGAATGAACCGAAGGCGGGAGGCCCAAGTTTTCGTAGAGATTTCAAGCGCTTTCTAATCAGCGGCGAGCAGAGTTATAAGCGGAGCTACAAATGCTCGGCAGAAAAATTCATAAAGAGAAGAGGCAAAAGTGTAGAAAGAGAGGCCGCCCTCGTCCTGATAACTTTTGCCTTTCTACTTTTTCCTTCTCAGGCGGCGTCGCGCGCCAGGAGGGCAGCGCCTATGGAGACGGCGTCTGTGCCGAGGGCCGCCGTGACTATCTGTGTCGCCTCGAAGCAGGGCTGGAAGGCTCTGCGTCCGGCTTCGCGTATGATGGGATTCAGAATGAGCTCGCCCGCTTCCATGACGCCGCCGCCGAGGACTATGCGCTCTATGTTGAGCAGGTTGATGACGGAGGCGACGGCCGCCCCTATGTACTTGCCCGTGCGCTCTATCATCAGGAGCGAGAAGTCGTCGCCCGATTTGGCTTCGCGCGCGATGTCTGCGGCCGTGAAGTCCTTGGACATGGCGAGCCTGGAGAGCGAAGAGGTGTTGTCGCGGTAGAGCCGCTCGTTTGCGCGCCTCACAATATTCGGGGCCGACGCGACCGTTTCCAGACAGCCTATGTTGCCGCAAACGCACTGGACTCCGTTCTCGGCGTCTATGGTTATATGGCCGAACTCGCCGGCGAAACCCGTCGCGCCCAGCCAGAGCCGCCCGTCCAGAATGATTGCGCCGCCAATGCCCGCGCCTATGGTGACGTAGAACATGTCGCGCGCCCCGCGCCCGGCCCCGGCCTTATATTCCCCGTACGCGGCGGCGTTGGCGTCGTTTTCAAGCTCAACGCGCATTCCCGTCAGGCGTGTCAATTCCGTGTGAATATCGCCACGCACAGCCGAAGGCAGGTCCGGAGAGACCAGCACGCGGTCTGTCTGCGGATTGACGAGGCCGGGAATCCCTACGCCTATGCCCCCTATGCTGGGAGAGGTGTCGCGCAGTTCGGCCACGAGCCCGGCTATCTGCTCGGCCAGGTTGTCGCGGTCAAGCCCGGCTTCGCGCCTTTCCCTGACCGCACCTTCGGCGTCCACCAGCGCAGAGCGTAGCGTCGCGCCGGAAAGATCGACGCCTATATAATCGAGCGATGTTTGGGCAGGGGTTGTCATTCTTCGTAGTCCTAAGGCTTCCGGAAACAGATTAGAACAAAACATGTCGGGCTGGAAGCTTGGCCGGATTGTAATAAAGGGCTTAAGGACTGTCAAACAACTGCTTCTCTCGTGTAGAATGGAACCGATTTTAGATTTTAGATTCTGGATTTCGGATTGGAGTAATAAAGCGTCTTGACCATGGCTTCAATCCATACAGTTAATCCACAATCTAAAATCCAGAATCCAAAATTGCTATGCTGATTCGCTCCATACTTTTGCCGACGGATTTCAGCGAGTGCGCCAACTACGCTCTCTCGTTCGCGGCTTCTTTCGCTCGACAGGCGGGTGCCAGGATTATCTGCGTTCACGTCATAGAGCCGATCGTCCCAACCGTGGGCTACACGGGCATGACGGAGCCACTGCCGATAGCGGACATCAGCGAGCAGCTGGAGGACTCGGCCGAGCGCGAGCTGCCGAAAATCTCCGAGTGCGACGAGTGCGAAGGCATAGAAGTTGAAGAGGTGATAGCGCACGGCGACGCCGCCTCCGAGATAGTGCGCGTGGCGGGCGAGCGCGGCGTGGATTTGATAGTGATTTCGACACACGGCCGCACGGGGCTCGGACGCCTGCTCTTCGGCTCGACGGCGGAATCCGTGGTGCGCCACGCCCCCTGTCCCGTGCTGGTGGTCAAACCACCGCAGGAAAGTGACGAGTGATAAGCACCGGGCACCGGGTAAAAGAAAGCAGTTCTTAACTCGGCACTCGGTGCGCATCACTCATCACTGTGTTTTATGGATAATCATTTATACGAGATCATAGGGACGTATGGGCTGATTGCCGTCTTCTTCCTGGTAATGATAGAAGGAGACATCTCACTCCTGCTGGCAGGAGTGCTGGCTCATAGCGGTTTCTTCGGCGAGTATAGTTTCCTGTTGGTTCTGTTGACCGGAACGGCGGGCGCGGTCGCGGGCGATAATCTGGCTTACGTTACGGGGCGGGGATTTGGCAAGAGCGTGCGCGACTTCCGCTTTTATCGTCTCGCCCAGCCGCGCATAGAGCGCCTGACGCACAAGTTCGGCTGGCTCTCCATCTTTCTCTCTAAATATATTTACGGGCTGCGCACGGCCTGCTGCGTCTTTTACGGCGTGGGGCGCATGCCGCTCGCGCGTTTTCTGCCCTACACGCTGGCGAGCTGCTTTGCGTGGGTCTTTATCTTAAGCGGCGCGGGCTACTTCTTCAGCGGAGCGATTACGAAAGTCATAGGCGACTTCCACCGCCTTGGCAAAGTGCTGCTTGTAATCGTAGTCTGTGGCATCGCCGGCTTCTACCTGCTGGAGCGCTACTGGCTTTCCAAGAAGGTGGAGGAGGCGGACCCAGCGCCGCTACAGAATCTTGAGCGCGCGGCGGAAGAGAAATTCAGCGAGTTCAAGGAAGAGATACAGGAGCGCATGCACCTGCCTCGTCGCAAAGACTCTTCATCACAGAAAAGCTCGACGCACAGGGGCGCAGAGGGCGACTGAGACGATTTCAGATTCCGGATTGAAAAGGACCTATTTCATCAAGTGATTATTGAATCGAGCGCGCCGACCCGTGTTGACCTGGCGGGCGGCACTATTGATATCTGGCCGCTCTATCTTTTTCATCCGGGCGCGGCCACGGTGAACTTCGCCATCTCTCTCATGGCGCATTGTCGGATAGAGACCCGCGACGACGGTCGCATTATTCTGGAGTCGCGCGACCGCCAGGTGGCCTTCGAGACAGAGCTTGCGGCCATAGAAGACCTGATACACGAAGAGCGCCTTGAGCTGATTTCAAAGCTCGTACACTTCTTCAAGCCTACGACCGGCTTTCACCTGATAGCGCACAGCGAAGCGCCCGCAGGGGCCGGGCTCGCCGGCTCAAGCGCCCTCACCATCGCCTGCATAGGCGCGCTCAATCAACTCGTGGGCAATCGCTACGAGGCGCGAAAGTTCATCACCATAGCGGCCAACGTCGAGACGACCGTGATACGCGTGCCCGCAGGCTTTCAGGATTACTACGCGGCGCAGTACGGCGGCGTAAGCTGCATACACTTTCGCCCGGACGGCATCAAGCGCGAGGCCCTGGCGGTTGACGAAGAGACTCTTGAGCGGCGCATAGCCATCTGTTACACGGGCGAGCCGCGCCTCTCGGGCACGAACAACTGGGAGATTACAAAGAATCACATAGACGGTGACGCCACTCTGTTCGAGCTTTTCGACGGCATACGCGATTCTTCTTTACGCATCAGGGGCGCGCTGCTCGAAAGCGACTGGCAGGAGGTCGTCGAGACCATGCGCGAAGCTCACCCCAATCGCAGGCGGCTTGCGCCCAATATCACTACGCCGCACATGGACATGCTGATTGAGAAGGCGCTTCACAACGGCGCTCTGGCCGTCAAGGTTTGCGGCGCGGGCGGGGGCGGCTGCATAGCCTTCCTCTGTGAGGAAGGACGCCGCGCAGAGGTCGAGCGCGCCCTCGCGGCCGAAGAAGGCGCCGAAGTCCTCTCGTGGAAGATGGCGCGCGAAGGCCTGACCATTCGCACAAGCTGAGGATTTAGCCGCCTCATAGATTACGCCTGGCGTCTATGAAATCCGAGGGGTCTGTCCAACCCTCGCGCGCGGGGCTATACCCCAGCCCCGTTAATCCCCAGAACCGGGAGCCCGAGAGCCTCAATTCAAAATGGAGATGACACGGGTAGACGCCGCCTGCGTCTCCTATACTTCCTATGGTCTCGCGCCTGCGCACGTCGCCGCTTGTGCGTGCCATCGAATTGAGATGTCCGTAAAGAGTCTCTACTTCAGACCCATCCGGCAGCCTGTGCCGTACGATTAAGACTTTTCCCCAGCCCGCCCCGGCATCTACTGCAAGGATTATAGTGCCCCTGGAAACGGCATAAACCGGCAGACCGCAATCGGTATTCCCGCCCGACTCTTTATTCCAGTCTTCGCCCAGATGATTGCTCTCGCCGAAGTCACGCGCGTTATACCAACCGTCTCCGTCATTTGCCTGTGTCACGCGTTTGTAGCCGCCGATTGGATAATCGAACCCATCGGAGATTGGAATTATTAGCGGAGTTGAAGAGACGGCGGGGGGCGCCGGCGCAGCCCTTTCGGCGTCCGGCGGTCTCCTCTTAGCGTACCAGACTCCGCCGGATAGAGCGGCCAGGATAAGAAG
>DASVVZ010000554.1:0-10942 GCA_036389875.1 Pyrinomonadaceae bacterium | reverse complement strand
TTCTATGCTCAGGACTTCCTGAAGCGCTATCACGTCGCCGCCCGTCTCCCTCAGAACGGCGGCGATGCGATCCGGCTTCACCCTGCGGTCGAGCCCGCGACACTTGTGAACGTTGTAGGTAACGACGCGAAAGGTCTCCATAGTTGATTGTCATTTGGTACGATTTATCGTGACAGGGGAGGAGGCGCTGTCTGCCGCGTATTTCGTCCTGATTCGCACGCAGCGCTCAAGGCCGTCGACGCTCTCAAGGACTTTAAGGCGCAGGTCCCTGTCGAGCGCGGGCGTGCGGTCAAGAAAGCCGCGCACGCTTCGCAGCGCACGCTCGTTGCACTGGCCGCCCAGAAAGCTTGCCAGCCAGCCGTTGACGAAGAAAATCTTGCGCGTGCGCTTGAGCGTAGGAAGCTCCGCGAGCGCCCGTTCAAGGTAGGGCAGAGTCAGCTCCGATTGCTGAATCGAGTTGAAGGGCGCGAGGCTCGCCTCTATCCAGCTTTCAGCCAGCTTCGTGTCCGTCAGATAGGCGTCGAAGTATCTCTTCTTGGCTTCGGGGAGAGCGCGTGCGGCGCCCGCGGCATAAGCGTAGCGGCGCGCATCGTCGGATGTCTCTTCCGCGCTCAGCTTATCCAGCAGCGCGGGCGCGTCGCTGTCCCCGCGCATGAGAAGGGCCGTCACTATGTCGAAGCGGTCGCGCGGGCGCAGCGTCATGCCGGGAATCTTCAGCTCGCCGCGCAGGATTTTCTTCAACTGCTCGCGCGCTTCAGCGGTCGTCGCCACGGACTGAAATGCGCGAAAGTAAGTGATGCGAAGCCCGGGCGTCGAGGCTTTCATCATCCGCTCGGAGAGAAGCCGCTCAAGCTCGGGCGCCGTGCGCCGCATCTCTTCGCTTGAGAGATAGCGGTTGAAGGAGGTCGCGGCGCGCGCGAGCACGCTCTGCGCCGTCACTTCGTCCTGCTCTTCGGGCAGAAGCCTGACGGCAAGATTTATGTAATCGAGGGGCGGCAGCTCTGCTTCGCGCAGGCTGTCCCAGAGCGCGCCCCACAGGAGCGCTCGCAGGAAAGGGTCTCGCACAGAGCCCAGCCGGTTGATGACGGCCCGTTTGCTTTCCTCGTCAAGCAGGAATCGCCCGTAGCCGTAATCTTCGTAATTGGCGAAGACGTAACGCGGCGCGCGCCTGCCCGTGACTTCGCCTACACGGGTTTCGCCGCTCCCATTTAAAGTTACGGTCAGCGTTTCGGGAGGCACGCCTTCGTCGTAGGCGAGCAGCAGCTTGACGCGCATGGGCCAAGTGCCGCCTTCGTCCAGCACGTCCCGTTGTTGCAGCGTGAGTGATTTGATGCGTCCCTGGTTGTCCGCAGACCAGTTGACGCGCACATCCGGCATGCCGCGTCTTTTGACCCAGGCTGCGGCCCACTCGTCCAGCTTTCTATTGGACGTGCGCTCGAACGCACGCACGAGGTCTGCCCACTCGGCGTTTCCGTAAGCGTGCTCCTTTAGAAACACCTGCACGGCGCGACGGAATTTCTCCGGCTCAAGGTAGAACTCCGCCTGCCTGAGCATGGAAGGCGCTTTGCGATAGACTATGTTTCCGTAAGCAGATTTGGCGGCGCTCAGGTTGGAAATCTCCTGCCAGATTGGCGTAGTCCCCTTCGTCACGTCCGTTAAGTAAGCTGACGGCTTCGTCTTCTGATAAAAGACCTTCCAGGCGTTGTGCTCCGGCATGCTGACTTCCATAGCCTTGTAAGCCATAAAGGTCGCAAAGCCTTCCTTCAGCCAGAGGTCGTCGAACCAGCGCATCGTGACGAGGTCTCCGAACCACTGGTGCGCCAGCTCGTGAAAGATAAGCTCCGCCCGATTGATCAGGTCGTTGGCCGTCGGGTCTGAAGGAAAAAGTACGCTCTCTTCGCGCAGGAAGGTCGCGCCCGCGTGCTCCATCCCGCCGTACGCGAACTCGGGCAACACAATCTGGTCGTATTTCTCGAACGGGAATTTGTAATCGAAGTAGCCGGTGAAGAACTTCATCCCTTCGCGCGTCAGGCGAAAGACTTCCGCCAGTTCTTTGCGCGCACGCTCGGCCTTCGATTTACGCACGAAGATGCTCCCGGGAAAAGACGATGTGTCATCCCTGAACTCGTGAAACGGCCCCGCGGCAAAGGCGAAGAGATAGGTGCTGATTGGCTCCGTCATTGGGAAAGTCCATTGTATATAGATTTGCGACGAGCCGGGCGTGCCGCCCAGCTCCGGCGGGAGCGGGCCTTTCCCTAAAGCATCGTTGCCCAAAAGCCTTACGTTCGTAATCACCTTCCATTCTTTGGGCGCGAAGATTGAGAGGCGGAAGCGCGCTTTCAAATCCGGCTGGTCGAAGCAGGGAAAGGCCGTGCTTGCGTCCGAGGGGACGAAGAGCGTGTAGATGTATTCAGACTTGTCTTCGCGGTCGAGATAGCGCGTGACGGCGCTGCCGGAAGTGGAAATCGGCGACTCGAAGTTGAGACGCACGGAGTTCACGCCCTTCTTCAAATAGGAGCCCGGAATGATTAAGTGGTCGTTGGTCTCGCGCGCGTCCGTGACCTTGCGACCATTCGCCTCCACGTTCCAGACGCGGGGCGCGGGCTGCCCCTCTTTGACAGGCATCTTTCGCCAGTCCAGCACAAGCTGGTCAACCGCGCCGTCCAGCGTGACGCGAATCACTTCTGAGCCTTTGAGAAGCTCTGCGCCCGGCCTCAGCGTGACCGCCAGGTCGTAGTGAACATTTTTGTAATGCTCTGCACGCAGCCTCGCAAGCCCTCGCGGCACGCCCGGCTCCGGGTCAGCGCCACGGCCTCCCTGTGCCTGAATCAGATTAGACATGAGCATAAGAAGTACGAGGATGAAAATCGCTCTCTTTGTCATTTGCTTCCCTCAAATCATCAGCACCACTTTGCCGAAACTCAGGTTTGATTCCAGCCGCGAGTGCGCCTCGCGCACCTCTTCCATATTGTAAATCCTGTCTATGACGGGACGCACGAGTCCCGCCCTCAGTAGCGGCAGAACCTGCTTTTCAAAGCGGCGCGTGGCCGCAGCCTTCTCTTCCGTAGAGCGCGAGCGAAGGACCGTGCCGATGATTCTCAGCCGCTTGCGCATCACTAATCCGAAATCAAGCTCGGCGCTCGCGCCCGCAGTCGTGCCCACCAGTAGCAGCCGCCCCATTACCGCGAGCGAATCCAGATTGGCCGGGAGATACTTCGCCCCTACGAGGTCGAGTATGACATCTACGCCCGCGCCGTCTGTCCATTCGCGCACGGCCGAAGCCACGCGAGCCGTGTCGTCTGCGACCGCTACAGTTTCCCTGAGGCCGTACTGGCGCGCACGCTCAAGCTTTTCAGCCGTGCGCGATGTGCCGTAGACGATTGCGCCCGCGCTTGCGGCCAACTGTACGGCGGCGAGTCCCACGCCTGAGCCAGCGGCATGAACCAGCACGCTCTCTCCCAGGCTCAATGCGCCCTGCGTAAAGAGCGCGTCATGAGCCGTGATGAAGGCTTCCGGTATGCTGGCCGCTTCCGCCCAGCCCAGATTTTCCGGGACGGGCGCGAGAGTGCTTTCGGGCACGACTATGTACTCGGCCTGTGCTCCGCCGCCCGTGATGCCGAAGACGCGCTCGCCCGCGCGCACGCGCCTCGCTTCAGGCCCGGCGCTTTCAACTTCGCCGGCGAACTCCAGGCCGGGTATGTCCTGGGGCGCACCCGCAGGCGCAGGATAATGGCCTCGCCTCTGCAACAGGTCTGCGCGATTGAGCGCGGCTGCACGAACGCGCACACGAACCCTGTCGGCAGAAGGTGCAGGCGGGCGCGACACCTCACGCACCTCCAGGCCTTCCAATCCACCGTGTGACGCAATCATGACGGCGCGCATCTGTTCTGTGCTCATGCTTAAAAGAGTATGGCGCTTGCGGCTTTGAATGCAAAGCCTGTCACCGAAGCCGGACGCGCGCCTCATTATGATAGAGTGTGAGGACGGATGAGCCAAAGGACACTCGTCATCATCAATCCTGCGGCGGCACGCGCCCGCCGCGCCTGGCCGAAGGTGCAGGCGAGCTTGCGCGAGGGCGGGCTTGATTTCGACGTTCACGAGACGGCGTTTGCCGGAGACGCGACTCTGGCTACGCGGCGCGCGCTTCACGAAGGCTATGAGACGATAGCGGTCGTGGGCGGCGACGGGACGTTGAGCGAGGCAGGGGCTGGCTTCTTTGAGTTTGACGAAAACGGCGCCGGCGAAAAGCTCTTCATGCCATCGCCCATCAACAGCCGGTCGACGCTGGCCGTCTTACCCGCGGGGACGGGCGACGACTTTGCGCGCGGACTCGCAGGAAGGCGCGAGCCGGTCGAAGAATGGGTCAGGCGATTGACCGCGCACGTGCGCTCAGGTGATTTGAGCGGCTCGCGTGTGGCCGACGTGATAGCGGGCAGGGCGACCATCGCGCAGGGCGGCAGAAGCTTCGTCTGTCTGAATGTCTCTACGATCGGGCTCGGAGCGGAGGTGGCCGTGCGCGTGGCCGGGCAGGGCCGCTTAGTGCAACGCTTGCCGGGCGAGGCTCGCTTTCTAAAGGCAGCGTGCAGCGCGCTTCTCATGTGGAGAGAGCGGCGTACGCGCGTGACGGTTGATGAAAGTGAAGCTATAGAGTGCGCTTCGAACCTGATAGCCGTGGCCAATAACGTGTACGCGGGCGGCGGCATGATGTTCGCGCCCGAAGCGCGAACGGACGACGGACTGATTGACCTGATGCTCTCATGCGGGCTCACGCGCCGCACCATCATACGGGAGCTGCCGCGCATACACACGGGCGGCCACGTCAAAAATCCGAACGTGACCCTCTTCAAGGCAAAGCGCGTGCGCCTTGAGCCTTTGAGCCCGCAGGACGCGCTGCCCGTGGAGGCCGACGGCAACCCGCGCGGCCACACGCCCGCAGAGTTCCGTATAATGCCCGCCGCCCTGAGAATAGTTGTTTAGAAAAGCTGACGGGCGACGGGTAAAAGCGTTTCCCTCATCACTTCTTTTCTTCTTCGGATTCCTTGCTTCTGAGCGCGTCTGCGCGCTCTCTTACACTGCGGGAAGTGTTCATGTCTTCCAATTCGAAGCGCGGGAACTGGTCGCCGCCCAGCGCCTCTATTCCTATGCCCGCGCTCAGACGAAAGCCCGTGCATTCGATCCCCATGGAGCGCAGGTCTGCCAGGTCGCGCACGTTCTTGTCCTGCCAGTTGTAGAAGGGCTTCCAGTCGCCGGTGATGTTCAGCTTCTGCGCTATCATGGAGAGGAACTCGTCCTTGCTGTTCCACCTGTTGGTCACCGGATAGCCAACGTGTATGAAGTAGAGCCTGTCTCCCATGAACTGTAGAAGAATCGTCTGCGCGCCCTCAAAGAATTGATTGCGGGCGAGGTCGCCGCGGTTGAGGATGCCGTTCGAGACTCCTACCCGGTCGGGCGGCGACAATTTGAGCGACGGGAAAATCATGCTCGCCTGCGCGGGCGACATCCCCAGTCGAAGCCCGCCTATGTTTGGAGCCTGCTCGATCGTCAGGGGGCAGGTGACGACAGGGGTACTACGCGCAGGCGCTTGCGGCTGCGCTCCGGCCACGGCGCTGAGGCTTCGCGCCGGGTCTTCCTCAAGACGAACGCGCGAAGTGTGATAGTCAACAATGGCCTGATAGTAGGCCGAGCGCGTCTCTGCAAAGCTGGACTGCGCGTCAACCACGTCCAGAATCGTGGCCTTCTTCGTGCGATAGCGCATGAAGACGCTCGTCATGTTGCGCTGCGCCGTCTCGGCTGCCTGTCGCAGCTCGCGTATGCGCTCGATTGCTCCGAGCGCGTTGGCGCGGTTGATGTAGAACTCCTGGCGCAGCTGACGAACCAGCAGCTCGCGCTGAATGTCCAGTTGTTCGGAGCGCAGTCGCGCCTGCCGCTCGCGGCTGCGGCTGGCGCCGAAATTGAAGACGGGGATGTTCAGAGAGATGATGGCAGAGCCGCCCGCGTAACGGCCCACGGGGCGAAAGTCGCCGGCGTCGAAGCCGCCGTTTAAGCTGTAGGTCAATTCCGGCAGAAGCTCGCGCCGCGCGGCCCTCGCTTCGGCCCGCGCAGCCTTTGCCTGCGCCTCTATCTGGGCAAGCTCAGGGCGGCTGCGGATAATCTCTTCCGTGTAGCTGTTAAAGTCGCTCGCGGTCGGAACGTTGTCGGTCAGGTGGCCCGTCAAAACCTGCGTCGAGAAATCTATCCCCGTGAGGGTTCTCAGGAGATTCATCGCGGCCAGTTCCGCCGCGCGCGCCTGCTCAAGCGTATCACGCTGCGAGGCCGCGGCGGTGCGCGCGCGCGACACGTCCGTCTCTTCACCCTCGCCGCGCTCTTTAAGAGATTCGGCCACGCTCACGAACCCTTCCGCGAGGGCAAGGGTTTCGTCCGAGAGCCTGCGCCTTTGCCGCGTGAGCGCGAGCGCGTAGTAAGCGTCTATCGTTGAGAGCACAAGCTCTCTGCGCGCGACGCGTGTTCCAGCACTGGCCGCCTCCAGAAGCGCGCGCGAGCGCTGTAGAGCCGCACGCAGCCGCCCCGTCAAATCAATCGTGCCCGAGACGTTCAGGAGCGCCGTGGTCTCGTTGATGGCGCTCGCGGAAACGAAGCTGAAGGTCGGCGGCTCTTCCGGGAAGCGAACCCTTGAGGGCGTAGTCCCGGTGTAAGTGAGCGGCAGGCTGATTTGCGGGAAGAAGGCTGCGCGCGCCTGGCGCACGTCCTCGCGCGCAATCTGCTCTTCAAGATAAGCCTGCTGGTAGAGCGATGCGTTCTGAAGCGCCAGCGTCACGGCATCGTCAACCGTCATCACCTGATACTTGGCGGTCGCGCTGCCGAAAGGATAGTCGTAATAGGGCGCAGGCCCACTCGACGGGCGCGGGCGCGCGGGCGCCACGGGTGGACGCCCCGTCTCAGCCGGAGGCCGTTGCAGCTTTTGCTGCCTCTGCTGTCTGGTCGTGGCGGGCGGAGGCTGCTGCGTGGTCGTGGGAGACTGCTGGGCGCGAACGGGAATCTGAAGAAGTAGATAACAGAGCAAGACGAGCGCACGCGCGCCCGGGGAG
Source organism: Pyrinomonadaceae bacterium (assembly GCA_036389875.1). Taxonomy (GTDB): domain Bacteria; phylum Acidobacteriota; class Blastocatellia; order Pyrinomonadales; family Pyrinomonadaceae; genus JACVRN01. Next base: position 3,857 of record DASVVZ010000554.1, on the reverse strand, counting down.
TAAGCTTTTTTCAAGGGGAAGCTCCTGTAAAATGGCAAGAAGGGTAAAATTGATTCACCGATTCAATGAATCAGTCTCTTTCATTCTGCTCCATCTGCTTAATCTTCTCTAAGCGTCTGCGGTGGCGTTCTTCGTTTGTGAAGCGCGCACGGACAAAGGCGCGTACAATTTCCATAGCAAGCTCCGCGCCCGTGACGCGTGCGCCGAGGCAAAGCACGTTGCAGTCATCGTGCTCGCGCGATTGGCGCGCCGTGTAAGTATCCGAGCACATGACGGCGCGTATCCCATTTAACTTGTTTGCGGCGACCGACACGCCCGCGCCGCTCCCGCAGATGAGAATCCCTAAGTCCGCGCGCCCCGCCTGTACGGCACTGCCTACCAGCAGAGCATAGTCCGGATAATCGTCCGGCGCTCGCGAGTCGTGGGTGCCGAAGTCTTCCACCTCGTGTCCCGCCGCTCGCAGCTCCTCTATCACGCGACGGTTGAGCGGTACTCCCGCATGGTCTGCGCCGACGGCGATTCTCATCTCTCTATTTTTGAAGAAGCGCGAGCGCTCTGTTAGTGACGTTCTCGACGTTAAAGCCCAGGTTGCGGAGCGCCACGTCGCCGGGCGCCGATGCGCCGAAGCGGTCAAGGCAGACGACATCGCCCGAAGGGCCAACGTAGCGATCCCACCCGAGCCGCACGCCCGCTTCGACGGCAAGACGCGCGGGTGTTGAAGGCGGCAGGACTTCGCGCCTGTACTCTTCGGGCTGTTCCTCGAAAAGCTCCATGCACGGCATGGAGACCACGCGCGTTGGCGTCCCCCGCTTCTGTAGCTCTTCACGCGCATCCAGACAGAGCGATACTTCCGAGCCTGTGCCTATGAGGATAAGAGATGGGACCGCGCTCTCGCCACGAGCGCCCGTGGCTTCGGCCAGGACGTATGCACCGCGACGAGCGCCGTCGGCAGAGGCATAGCGCCCGGCGCGGTCTATGACGGGAACCTTCTGTCTTGTCAGCGCCAGGGCCGTTGGCAGGTTGCGGCGAAGTATGGCCGTGCGCCAGGCCTCGCGCGTCTCGTGCGCGTCCGCGGGCCGCATGACATAAAGATGCGGAATGGCCCTGAGCGCAGCCAGGTGTTCTACGGGCTGATGCGTCGGGCCGTCTTCGCCAAGACCTACGGAGTCGTGCGTGAAGATATAAACGGCCTGCACCTCCGACAGAGCGGCTAGACGAATCGACGGGCGCATGTAATCGGAGAAGGTCATGAAGGTGCCGCCGAAGGGAATCAGCCCGCCGTTCAGACTGATGCCGGTCATGGTCGCGCCCATCGCGTGCTCGCGCACGCCGAAGTGAATCGTGCGCCCCTCATAAGAGGCTGCCTGAAACGAGCCTCCCTCTTTGATGTCGGTGTTATTCGAAGGGCCCAGGTCGGCTGAGCCGCCAAAGAGCATAGGCATGTGCGGCGCGAGCGCGTTGATGACTTCGCCCGACGCCTGGCGCGTGGCCATGGGCTTCGCATTCTCAAAAGAAGGCAGGTGCGATTCCCAGCCTTCCGGCAGCCCGCCGCTCATGGTTATGTGGAACGAGCGCGCAAGCTCTGTCTCCTTCTCCTCGTAACGCTTAACCAGCTCGTTCCATTCCTGCTCAAGGCGCGCGCCGCGCTCGACCGCCTCCCTGAAGTGCGCCAGCGCCTCTTCGGGAACATAAAAATCCCTGTCTTCGGGCCAGCCCAGATGGCGCTTTGTTTCCCGCACGGCCTCCGCGCCGGGAGCGTCCGAATGAGCCTTTCGGGTGCCGGCCGTCGGCATCCCGTAGCCAATAGTGGTCTTGACGGAGATGAGCGAGGGGCGGTCTGCTACCGACTGCGCGTCGCGTATCGCGCGCTCAATGGCTTCGAGGTCGTTGCCGTCTTCGACAGTTGAAGTGTGCCAGCCGTAAGCTTCAAAACGCTGCGGCACGTTTTCGGAGAAGGCGAGGTTGGTGAAGCCTTCTATGGTGACTTCGTTGTCGTCGTAAAGATATATCAGCTTTCCCAGCTTCAGGTGGCCCGCTAGTGAAGCGGCCTCGCTCGCCACGCCTTCCATCAGGTCGCCGTCCGAGACGATGGCGTAAACGAAGTTGTCTATGACGGGAAACTCCGGCCGGTTGAACCGGGCGGCAAGGTGCGCCGCGCCCATAGCCATGCCGACGCCGTTCGCGAAGCCCTGGCCGAGCGGACCCGTGGTAATCTCTACGCCCGGCGTCAAAACATTTTCGGGGTGGCCCGGCGTCTTCGAATCCCACTGGCGAAAATTCTTTATCTCTTCGAGCGGCAGGTCGTAGCCCGTCAGGTGTAGCAGCGAGTAGAGAAGCATGGAGCCGTGTCCCGCGGACAGAAGAAAGCGGTCGCGGCCTGCCCATTTAGGGTTCTGCGGGTTGTGCCTGAGAAAGCGCGTCCACAGCACGTAGGCCATTGGCGCTGCGCCAAGCGGCAGCCCCGGATGTCCCGACTCTGCCTTCTGCACCGCGTCCAGCGACAGCGTGCGGATCGTGTTGATGCAAAGCTCGTCCAGCTCAGGGCTCCTGTTAATTTCCTTCTGTGTTGACGCGCTCATCTTTTCGGGTTTCCTCGATTCTCTTTTATATTTAAGGCCGTCGGGCTCAATCTTCTCTTCGGTCAGCGCGCGGCCTTGTTGATTAACTCAGCCACCTCTTTATCGGCTACGAGCCGCTGATAAAGCTGCTGCTGGCGCAAGCGCCCCCTTTTATAAACCTCGTGCCGAATCATGTCCGGCTCTATGACTCGCTCTGCGGGCACGCGTGCCTCACCGATGCTTTTTATCTTGTCGCTTGCCTCCAACGCAAGCAAAACCGCGCCGCGACTGGAAGATTCTTCCGCGCCGGTCAGCTCCAGAGTGCGGCCCAGCGCGTCCGAGATTATCTGCGTCCAGGTGTTTGAGGCTTGAAGCGCTCCGCCCGATGCTACCAGTGTGGCTCCGGGCGCAAACTCATGGAGCGCCTCTGCTATGAATGCAAAGCGGTAGGCCACGGCTTCCATAGAGGCGCGCAGGATTTCCGTAGGGCGCGTGTGCATGGAAAGACCTAGAATCGCCCCGCGCGCGAGGCCGCACCAGCCAGTGCTTCTTTCACCGGCCCAGAAGGGAAGCACCGTCAGCCCGTGCGCGTCCGGCTCCATAATGGCCAGCGCCTCTTCTCTCTCCTGCTCGTCTGCGCCGACACGCAGCGCCTCGTTCATCCAGGCCCAGAGGCCGCCGCCATCCGACAGCGCGCCGCCCAGCACCACTCGACTGCGGTCTGCGCGATAACACCATAACCCCTGCGGCAACTTTTCAGGCGGCTCTCCCTGATAAACGAGACGCATCGCGCCGGAGGTTCCTACCATGAGAGCCATACGTTCGGGCGAAGTGCAGCCCGCGCCTATGTTGTTGGCCGCGCCGTCCGCTACGGCGGGAAACCATCGCGCGCCGCTGAGAGCGGGCCAGCGTCCGGCATACTCACCCGCGAGCAGGTTAAAAGAGTTATCCTTTTCAGCTACTGCGGGCAACTGCTCCGGAGATAATCCCAGCCCGCGGCATAACTCTTCGTCCCACTGGCACGAGCGCAAACGAAAGAGCCCCGTGCCCGAAGCCATAGAAACCGAGGCTTCCGCTTTACCGAAAAGCCTGAGCCAGAGAAAGTCGCTGAAAGACATCCAGCGCGTTGCGGCCAGATAGATTTCGGGCCGCGTGCGCTTTAGCCAGAGAAGCTTTGCGGGCCAGTAAGAGGGATGAAACCGCGCGCCCGTGCGAGCATGAATGCTTCGCTCGTCGAAGCTGCGGCGCAGTTCCTCAGCCTCTCTCACGGCACGCGTGTCTGCCCAGCCAAGAACAGGC
>DASVVZ010000553.1:0-3596 GCA_036389875.1 Pyrinomonadaceae bacterium | reverse complement strand
CGTCCGAACGCGAGGATCAGTCGCAGAAGACGCGCGAGAAGCTCCGCGCTCAGTTGCGCGAGGGCAAGCTCGACAGCCGCCTCGTCGAGATGGAGGTGCGCGAGAAGAGTTTTCCGACCATCGAGGTCGCGGGGCCGCAGGGTATTGAAGAGATGGGCATCAACATGAAAGACATGCTCGGCAATCTCTTCCAGGGGCGCACCAAGCGCCGCAAGATGCGCGTGGACGAGGCCATGGACTACCTGATGCAGGAGGAGGAGGAGCGCCTCATAGACATGGAAACGGTGGCTCGCCTAGCCCTTGAGCGCGTGGAATCGGCCGGCATAATCTTTCTGGACGAGCTGGACAAGATTGCCGGGCGCGAGTCGGGCCACGGCCCGGACGTGTCGCGCGAGGGCGTGCAGCGGGACATTCTGCCCATAGTCGAAGGCACCACCGTCAACACGCGCTACGGCATGGTGCGCACAGACCACATCCTCTTCATAGCCGCCGGGGCCTTTCACGTCTCGAAGCCTTCGGACCTGATACCGGAGCTTCAGGGACGCTTCCCCATTCGCGTTGAGCTTGAGTCTCTGACCATAGATGATTTCAAGCGAATATTGACGGAGCCCAAAAACGCTCTCATCAAGCAGTACAAGGCGCTGATGGAGACCGAGGGCGTCCTGATAGATTTTACAGAGGACGCCATTGACGCGGTCGCTAACTTCGCCGCTCGCGTCAACCAGACTACGGAAGACATAGGCGCGCGCCGCCTGCACACCATCATGGAGAAGCTGCTGGACGAGATAAGCTTCGAGGGCCCAGACCTTGAGCCCAAAGAGCAGCGCATAGACGCAGCTTACGTCAACCGCATGCTGGCCGAAATCGTCAAAGATCAGGACCTCAGCCGCTACATACTGTGAAGAAGACAAGTGTAAAAGTGAAGAAGGATAAAAGCATCCCTAAAATCTCTTTTTTCAGAAGTGATTTCCGGCTTACTCACTTTCTCCTTCTTACATTCTCCCTGCTTCTACTCTTCTCCTTCGGATGCGGAAAGCGCAGGCCGCCGCTTGCGCCCGTCGAGCGCGTGCCGCAGCGCACCGAAGCTCTTTCGGGCGCGCAACGCGGCAACCAGGTATTTCTTCAGAGGCCCGCGCCGCAGCGCAACGCCCCGGACACGAGCGTGCAGAGCATACGCCGCATTGATGTCTATAGACTGGCGGAGCGTCCCGGCGCACCGCTTCCCCTGACCGAAGAGGAATTTTCCGCGCGCGCCACTCTCATCGGCTCAGTCCCTTTCGAGAGCATTAGAAACGCTCCAGATTCAACCATCACTTACGTGGATACGCTTGAGCTGGCGGGAGAGCCCACCAGGCTTCGATACGCGCTGCGCTACGTAAACGCCGCGGGCCAGCGGGCAGGGTTCTCAAATTTCCTTCTGATAGAGCCGGCCGCACGCATAGCTGAGCCGCCGTCGATTTCCGGCCCGGCGGAGGTGACGGAAAGCGCCATCACTATTCGCTGGCAGCCGCCCTCCTCCAACATAGACAATTCGACGCCGCCCAACCTGCTCGGCTACAACATCTACCGATACGACCAGTCGCAGGCCGAATCCGGCCAGACGCCCATCAACTCAACTTTAATTAGCGGCACAGAGTACTCTGACAAAAATTTCCGCTTCGGCGCGCGCTACAACTACATTGTGCGCTCCGTCTCGCTCGGCACAAACGGCGCACAGGTGGAGAGCTTAAATTCCAACACAGTGGCCGTCGAGACCAAAGACCTTTTCGCCCCCTCTGCGCCCGGACGTGTTACGGCAGCAGCAGCGCCCGGGCGCATCTCTCTCTTCTTCCCGGCAAATCCCGAGCGGGACGTGGCTGGCTACAATATCTTTCGCTCTACGGACCAGAATCTACCGCTCAAAGAATGGACGAAGCTGAACGCGGAGCTATTGACGCGCACGACTTTTCAGGATGAGACGGTTGAGGCGGGCAGGCGCTACTACTATTACGTACAGGCGGTGGATACGAGCGGCAACATTAGCCCGCCGTCCGAAGTCGTCTCAGAGACGGTGCCATGAAAATCTGTCAATTCACGCATGAAAGCTCTCCGCTATTCTCTTACGGAGTCATCGAAGGCGACCGTGTGCGCACGGCCTCTTTCGGTGAATTGTGGGGCGAAGTCTTCGGGCAGAATTATTGGGGATACGAATCTAAAGAAATATCGCTCGAGGAGGTGAAGCTCGTCGCTCCGGTCGCGCCCTCCAAGATTGTCTGCGTCGGGCGCAACTACAGGGAGCACGCTGCCGAGCTAGGAAACCCTATGCCGACTGAGCCGCTCCTCTTTCTGAAGGCCCCTTCTTCCATCATAGGCCCTGGGGATTCCATAGAGCTTCCGCCCGAATCCCGGCAGGTCGAGCATGAGGGGGAGCTTGCAGTCGTTATCGGACGCCGTGCGCGCAGGCTTCAGTCCGATGATGACCCTCTTCATTACGTCATGGGCTACACTTGTCTGAACGACGTGACGGCGCGCGACCTTCAGCGCAAGGACGTACAGTTCACGCGCGGCAAATCCTTCGACACCTTCTGCCCTATCGGGCCCGTCATAGAGACGGAGCTCAACCCTCTGGACTTAGAAGTCTCCACGCGCGTCAACAAGGAGCTGAAGCAGCGGGGGCGCACCTCTCAGATGGCTTTCCCCATCCCCATGCTGATTCGCTATATTTCTAATATAATGACGCTCAACCCCGGAGACGTTATCGCCACAGGCACGCCCGCTGGCGTCTCCAGTCTCTCGGCAGGCGACACAGTAGAAGTAGAGGTGGAAGGCATAGGCACGCTACTAAATACAGTCAAGAGTCTGTAGAGTCCGTAGAGTCCATAGGGAAAGAATCTAGATGACTCTACAGGCTCTCTGGACTTCTTTATTTGGAGGTTATGATGAAATTCTTTATTGATACGGCCAATCTGGATGAGATAAGAGAGGCGCAGGCACAGGGTGTGCTGGACGGCGTTACGACTAACCCTTCGCTCGTGGCCAAGGAAGGCAACGTGGATTTCAAGCAGCACATAGCTGCCATCTGCGAGATAACACAGGGGCCGGTCTCGGCTGAAGTCACAAGCCTTGACCTGGAAGGGATGCTGCGCGAGGGGCGCGAGTACGCCCGCATTGCCCCTAACGTCGTCGTCAAATGCCCTTTGACTACAGATGGATTGAAGGCCACGCGCACGCTGACGGACGAAGGCACGCGCGTCAACGTCACGCTCTGTTTTTCCGCAGCGCAGGCAATCCTGGCGGCCAAGGCTGGCGCGGCCTACATCAGCCCTTTCCTCGGACGCCTTGACGACATAGGGCAAAACGGCCTGGCGCTACTGGCCGAGATTGTTGAGATTTATGATAACTATGACTGGGGGACGGAAGTGCTCGCCGCAAGCATTCGTCACCCGATACACGTGGTTGAGGCTGCCCGCATGGGCGCTGACGTGGCCACCATGCCCTTCAAGGTCATACAGCAGCTTATCAAACACCCGCTCACGGACAAGGGCCTCGAACAGTTCCTTGCAGACTGGAAAAAGAGCGGTAGACAGTAAGCTTTTTGGCCGAAGGCTCGCATAGAG
>DASVVZ010000552.1:0-3596 GCA_036389875.1 Pyrinomonadaceae bacterium | reverse complement strand
GTTCAATTATGTTCTCGGTAATCCCAGGCGGCATTTAAGTTCTCTGACCCGCAACAGAATCTGTCTTGATAGAAGAGCATTTAAACATAAGTGTTAGGGAAAGAGCATGGTAGCCTCCGACGCGCCGCGAAGTCAAACAAGGGAAGGGAAGATTGATTCGCCCGTTCCTCCATTCAATGAAGGAATGAAGAAATCAATCAATCCTTTTCATTGACACTGGCCTTGGCGCAGGCTATTGTGTAGCCCCGTGAAGAACACGGCCTCAACTTCAAGGCCACAGGCGGTGGCGATTATCCCGGCTCGCTTCCAATCGACTCGACTCCCCGGAAAACCCTTAGTAGAAATTTCAGGCCGCCCGATGATTCTCTGGGTCGTAGAGCGCGCTCTTTCGGCCCGAAATGTTACGCGCGCAATCGTCGCTACGGACGATGAAAGAATCGCTGAGGCAGTCAGCCGCGGAGGCTTCGAGGCTGTCATGACGAGCCCAGAGCACCAGAGCGGGAGCGACAGGCTGGCGGAGGTCGCGGCCACGCTCGACGCCGCCGATGTCATCGTCAACGTGCAGGGCGACGAGCCGCTCATCAGCCCACGCACAATCGAGCGCGCGGTGGACGAGCTGATCAACGCGGACGAGGCGCAGATTGTGACTACGTGCGAGAGGATTACGGACGCTGCCGATGTCATCAGCCCGGACGTGGTGAAGGTCGTCGCAGACGGGGGCGGGCGGGCGCTATATTTCTCGCGCTCTCCGATTCCATATCCGCGCGACGCTGTCAGGCAGCACGGCTCGCTATCCGCAGCGCTCGAAACGGAGCCGCAGCTTCTCAATCTCTTCCGCAAGCACACGGGGCTTTATGCTTACAGGCGCAGCTTTTTGTTAGAATATGCAGGATGGCCGCAAACTGGGCTTGAGCGCGCCGAGGCGCTCGAACAGTTACGCGCGCTTGAACGGGGCGCTACCATCCTGGTCGTAGAATCCGACTCGCCTTCAATCGGCGTCGACACATTGGAAGATTTAGAGCGCGTGCGCGCATTGCTGGCAAACAAACCTTCTTCCTGAGCGGCGCGGACAGGAGGATTGAGAGGAAATTTGAGAAGCCCATGAACGATTGGGTCGGGCTGGGCATAATCGTTGTCATAGTGGCCGGCGGCCTTTATGCGCTGATGCGAGCGAACGAGCCCCGAAAGCCCCTGACCGAAGAGGAGTTTCAAAAGCGCGTGCAGGAAAGCAGCAGCCTGGCGGGCATGGGCGCGTTGCAACAGGCGCTGGATCCTTCACTCAAGAGGGCTCAGGCTGTAATCGAAGATATGAAGCAGGGCTATTACGACGGCGAGCAGGAGTCGGTCGACGGGAAAGACACGGCTCCCGTTTCAAGCGACGATACAACTACAACAGACGTAGAAAAGGAACGCGATGCCTAAATATATCTTTGTCACGGGCGGTGTGGTTTCGAGTCTCGGAAAAGGTCTGGCTGCATCCTCCATAGGCTGCCTGCTGGAGGCGCGCGGCCTGCGCGTAGCGCTCATCAAGCTGGACCCTTACATCAACGTTGACCCCGGAACGATGTCGCCCTTTCAGCACGGCGAAGTCTTTGTCACGGACGACGGCGCTGAAACAGACCTTGACCTTGGCCACTACGAGCGCTTCACGCACGCGCATCTCTCGCAGGCCAACAACTGGACTACCGGCAGAATCTACCTCTCCGTGATTGAGAAGGAGCGGCGAGGCGATTATTTAGGCAAGACGATTCAGGTCATCCCGCACATCACCAACGAAATCAAGGACGCCGTCCGCGCGGTCGCTGCCGCCGACAAGCCAGACGTGGTGATAGTAGAAATCGGCGGCACCGTCGGCGACATAGAATCGCTTCCTTTCCTCGAGGCTATACGACAAATGGGGAATGAAGAAGGCCGCGACTCTGCGCTCTTCGTACATGTCACGCTCGTTCCCTTTATAGCCGCGGCGGGCGAGTTGAAGACCAAGCCGACGCAGCATAGCGTGCGCGACCTGATGCAGATAGGAATCGCGCCGGACATTCTGCTTTGCCGCACTGACCGCCCGCTCTCGCGCGACCTGCGCTCGAAAATCGCCCTCTTCTGCAACGTCAAGGAGCACGCGGTCATCACCGCGCAGGATGTGGACACGATCTACGAAGTGCCGCTCGCGTTTCACGAGCAGGGGCTGGACGAGCTTATCGTGGCGTCGCTCAAGCTTGAGGAACGCGCCATGCACACGGACCTCTCAAGCTGGCGCGAGCTGGTCTCAATCATACGCGAGCCGCTTTCGGGCGAAACCTCAATTGCCATCGTGGGCAAGTACGTAGAGCTGGAGGATTCGTACAAATCCCTGCGCGAGGCTTTGACGCACGGAGGCGTGGCCAACAACGTGCGCGTTAAGGTTCAGTGGATAGAGTCCGAGGAGCTGATGAATGACGATTACGAAGACCGCCTGCGCGACTTCGACGCCATACTCGTTCCCGGCGGCTTCGGCAAACGCGGCGTGGCCGGAATGATAAAGGCGATTCACTACGCCAGAAAGACGCGCACGCCTTACTTCGGCATCTGCCTTGGAATGCAGACGGCTTGTATAGAGTTTGCGCGAAACGAGTGCGGCCTCAAGGACGCGGACTCTACGGAGTTCGACGCGGACACCCCTCACCCGGTCATCTTCAAGCTGCGCGACCTGGTGGGCGTGGAGGAGCTTGGCGGCACGATGCGGCTCGGGGCCTGGGATTGCAGGCTGGCGATTGATTCGCTTGCGCGCGAAGTCTATGGCGGCGCCGAAGAGATAACCGAGCGCCACCGCCATCGTTACGAGTTCAACCCTGAGTTCAGGGAAACACTGGAGCGCGCGGGGCTTCGCATCAGCGGCGAATCGCCGGACGGAAAGTTCGTGGAGATGGTAGAACTGCCGCATCATGTGCACCCATGGTTTCTGGGCTGCCAGTTCCATCCCGAATACAAGTCCAAGCCCCTTCAAGCTCACCCGCTCTTCGCCTCCTTCGTGCGCGCGGCCTTCGAGAACCGCATGCGCAACGAAAACGCTATGAGTAAACCGGAAGAGGCCGAAACCCTCATACACGACCATGAGCGCGCGGGCGTTGCCGGCGACGATTAAGATGTACAATCCAGGGCCAGAGATAGAGACGGACCGGCTCCTCCTCAGAATGTTTGCGCCGGAGGACGCCGAAACGTTTCACCGCATTTGGAACGACCCCCTCGTAATGAAGTATATTGATGGCTGGAGACCATCGCTTGAAGAGTCGCGCGCCGGTATGACTCGGCTCGTACAGCACTGGCGCGACAAGGGCTTCGGCCAGTGGGCCGTGGTGCTCAAAGAAGAAGGAAAGATAATCGGCTACGTAGGCTTCAAGCATCTGGAGAAGACGCCGGAGGTTGAGCTTCTCTACGGAATTGATAGTCCTTACTGGAATATGGGCTACACTACGGAGGCGGCGCGAGAAGCCTTGCGCTTCATCTTCGAGAAGACTGAGCTTGACAGGATCGTCGCCGTCGCAGACCCGGAAAACATAGGCTCCTGGCGCGTGATGGAGAAGCTGGGCATGAGGCGCGAGAAGATAGCACGCTATTACAAT
>DASVVZ010000551.1:0-4176 GCA_036389875.1 Pyrinomonadaceae bacterium | reverse complement strand
CTGATGACGCGCGACAGAAGCGCCGTCACGCAGGGGAAGGTAAAGGCGGTTCCCAGCGGAATAAGCGCCACAGTGATAGCCAGCATGCCCAGGTTGCGCGACAAAGGCATACCGAGAACGCCTATCGCCAGCAGTATCAGGCCTAGGCGCGAGAGATTCGCTTCGCCCAGCCAATCAACGGCGCGGCCCAGAAGCAGCACGCGCGTAAAGACGGAGATTGCGCCGACGTACATGAAGAAATAGCCTATCGTCTGCTCCGTAATCTGGAAGCGCGCGTTCAAAAAGAGCGCCAGCACGGAGAAGCTTCCCTGAAACGCGCCTATGGCTATGGCGTATATCCATATCAGCCGCGACGAGGGCTCGCTTGAATGAGAGATGACGCGCCAGATCGCCTGAGTGGACGTGGGGCGTGCCTCTCCCTTATGCGACACTTCGCTCACTTCCCTGGACTCTGTCAGGTAGCGCCAGGCGAAAGCTATGTTGAGCAGGCAGAGGCAGGCGGCCATGATGCCCGGCGTCGCGTGGCCCAGTTCGAGCGTAGACGGGCCGGGCATCAAGTCCCGCTTGCCCAAAGCTATGGCGAAAGAGCCGAGCACCGGCCCCAGCGCTACGCCAAGATTGGTCGTAGCCGAAAGCCATCCGAGCGCGCGTGCGCGGTCTTCGGGCGCGGTAGAATCGGCCACGTAAGCCTGTATGACGCCGACCGTACCACCGCCCGCCCCCTGAACTACGCGCGAGAGGAAGAGCACTAGGAGCGAATGAGCGAAGCCGAAAATCAGATAGGCGATGGCCGACGCGCTTAAGGCTATGAGCAGGGTGGGGCGGCGTCCCATGCGGTCGGAGAACTTCCCCCAGAGAGGAGCGCTCACCAGTTGCGCCACCGTGAAAGCGGCGACGATGGCTCCTGAGATTATCCCTATTCCGAAGTGCATCCCAAGGATGTCTATCCCTTCGCCGCCGAGCGTCTTCACGTAAAACGGCAGTAGTGGAATAATCATCAGCAGGCCGAGCATGTCCACGAAAGCCGTGGCCATGAGCGTGAACATCTTCGCCGGTATCTTCCTGACTTCCCTCCAGAACACATATAGCAGCCCAATCGCAATCGCTCCGAGTAACAGGCGCACAACCGGGGATTGGAACGTAGGGGTTATATTCTGCTGGAAGAACATCTACGATTCACCATCTCACTACTGAAGTCGAATGTATAGAACAGTGGTGGGTATCAGAAGAATAGACGCTCCGGCAGTCTTTGGGAAGTCTGCCGGAGCGTCTGGTTACTCCTGAAAGTATATCGCTCGCGCAAGTCGCTTGAGCTGTCATTCGATCCGCTGCCTATTTCTGAACCATCTCGATTATACGCTTGAGCGCGACCTTCTGTTCTTCGTCGGTGCTGGCATCCAGAATCTTCCTGAGCGCCAGCGCGTGCGCCGTTTTCAGGGCCAGTTCCTGAGTGACGTCAACGTCAGGCTTGACGCCCACGCCTTCCCAGTTGGTTTTGGTGATGGGATTGATGGCGCGTCCAATCGGGACGGAGAGCATGAAGTGGTCGCCCAGTCGAACGAAGGTGTTCGGATTGGCCCCGCCGCCCGTGGTTTCGCCCACGATAGTTGCCCGCTTCTGAGTTTGAAGGTCGTAAGCGAACTCTTCTGCGGCTGAGAAGGAGTAATTGCTGGTCAGCACATAGACGCTCTTTCCCGTGTAGCGACGACCCGGCACGTCCTTCAGCGTCCAGGTCTCAAAGGTGCGATTTTCCGGGCGGAAGTAAGCCGTGTTGATGAGCACAGGCTCCGGCCCCAGAAGGTAAGAGACCATCAGGGCCACCATGTCCGCGCTGCCCCCGCCGTTCTTTCGAATGTCTATGATGAGAGCGTCCGTGTCCGCCAGAAAGTTCATGGCGGCTGTGGCTTTTTCGTTTGCCATCTCGGCGCGGTAAAACTGGCGCAAGTCCAGATAGCCTATGTTGCCCGCCAGCACTTCCACCTTGAAGAAGCCGAAATTATTCCTTGCGCCCTCGCGCCTCATCTGTTCCGGGTCGCGTCGCCTGGGGTCGCCGCGCTCAGGCAGAAGCTTCTCGGAGAATTGAACGCGCAGGTGCTTGTCGCGCGTCACGGCCTGCAAATCGGCGGTCAGCTTCTGTGCGAAGGCCGGGCCGCTCGTAATCTCGTCGTACTCCTTCTTTTCAACGCGCGCCCGTATAGCCTTCTCCACCTCTTTCGCAACCTCCGGAAAGACGTAAAGCTCGTTGACCCTCTTCAGCGTGTTCCCGATCAGCTCGGCGCGCATGGCGGCATCGAGCTTCAACTCCGCCTGTGCATTCTGTGCCCGGGCCGCACCGGCAAGCAGCAGGGAGAGAACCATAACCAGCATGCTCATCTTAAGAGTTCTGTTGTATATGAAGTTCATACCTGTCCTTTCATTTCCTGGCGTAAACGCGCCTGGATTTCCTGACCCCTCTGGGCCCATCTATGGTTATATCGACGGTCAAGCTCTCGCCGTCCTCGGACAGTTGCCAGTGCCGGGTGACTTTTACACTCAACATGCCCTCCGGCCCGTCTACAGTGGCGTCTTCTACGATGTCGATTCCCTTCCCGTCGGCAGATCACTTCGGAGTACGCCTGGCTCTCACGACTTCAACTCCCTTCGTGGCCGTAGGCTTATAGTCCGCATCTTTACCGTCGAGTATGAATTGATCCTTTATCTACTCGTTACCCTGAGGGCCTCCCGTAATCTTCATCTCCAGCTCGATTTGGTCGCCCGACTGCCTGACGATCATGGTCTGCTCCATGCCCTGCGGTAATCCTTCGCTGCCGCTCCTGTCCAGCAGTCATGCGCCGCTAAAGTCCGCCTTCTGCGCGAACGCGACGACCCTCATCATAAGAAGCATTAACGCCGCGCCGATTATTAACCTCTGCCTCATAAAAATTATTCTCCTTTATGTTTTCTGTATTCCCTGTAGGAGCAGGTCTGCGATGCGCGCAGTCGTCTCCTGAATTTCGCGTCGCTTGCCAAGCTCGCGCGCGCTGAGGCTGAACGGCAGCAGCGAATTGGTGGCGGCGAGCATGGCGTGAGCGGTCGAGAGCGTATCCAGGCGTCGAAAGAGACCCGCTCGCTGCCCTTCCTTGAGCACTTCCGCGAAGACCTCCGCCTCCGACCGGAACTGCCGCGCGTGCCGATCCAGCAGCCTCGGCCTGATGTCGCGCAGCACTTCGCTCAGGCTCTCCGTGTAATGCTGCACGGCGTCAAAGCGAAACATCACGCGCAGCAGCAGCATCTCTTTAAGCTTGTCATACGGCGAATCACCCTTTGCGGCGATTTCACGCAACTGCTCGACTATGCGGCGCACGAGGCGGTCAACCCGAGAAAGCGCGATCTCTTCCTTGCTGCGAAAGTGCAGGTAGAGCGTCCCCTTGCCTATGCCTACCTCCTGCGCCAGGTCGTCCATAGTCATCTTCCTGTACCCGTAGCGCGCCAGAAGGCGGTCTGCTGCGTCCAGAATCAAGTCTTCTATGTCCTCGCGTACGGCGACGGCCCTCATAACGCCCCTCCAGACTGATGACCGGATTGTTATTTTGGTCATTTACACTATATTCCGGCCGGAACATCAGAGGGTTCCAAAATTTATAATCATAAACGGGCGAATGAATGCGTATGTCTTATCCTGTTTCATACAAAGCCTGGCTTTGAGATAAACTGTAGGGAAAGAGGAGGCGCTTCGATGAGCAAGACGCAGAATGACGATGCGGGGAAATATACGCTGATTTACTACACGCCTGATGATTCGGACGAGGCCAGCCCTCCCTTCAAGTATCGCAGCTATTATCTGGCGGACGCTCTGGAGGGCGCGTGGCGCAACCATCAGGCGGGCGGCAACGTCATCAGCATCGTTCAGGAGCGGAGGGTCGTCCTGAGCAACGAGGAGCTGACGGACGCGTTCAAGCGCATCTCGGAGCTGATTCCCCTTACACCCGAGCGCCCTTTGAGAGAGATCGCCGAGCAGGTCGTGAGTGAAACCGGGAAAGCTTAGGCTAACGACAGGACGCGAAAAAAACTACGGCGCCGGAACTCGTGAGTTCCGGCGCCGTAGTTTTTTTCGTCTGAGCCGCTAAGGCTCAGTTGTTAGATTGTGCCCCTGTTATCAGGGCTGGCCGAAGCGTTTACGGTACTCTTCGGAGTAGA